>NZ_JBFBAF010000016.1:0-210669 GCF_040682095.1 Amycolatopsis sp. NPDC051372 | reverse complement strand
GCGGGGGGCGGGCCGCGCCGGCGGGCTGCGTCGCCGGGGGGTGCCGGGGCGCCCCGGCCGGCCGGCCCGGGCCCGGGGGCCCCCGGCCCCCCCCCCCCGCGACCCGGATCAGGCACGCGGTGTGGGGTCTGGCGGCCGTACTGACCACCGCGTCCTGCACCGGCGCGCCCGTCCACTCCCCTGGGGCGGGCGCGCCGGCGAACCCGCCCTCGGCCGCACCGGTCGTCCCGCCTTCGGCCCCCTCGGCCTACCCCTGGCACACGAACATCGTGGCGACCACGTTCTGGGTCGGCGAGATCTTCGACCCGAACGCAGAGGACGGCAGCCAAGTGGAGTCCGCCTACGACGACCGGTGGCTCGACCACTTCGGCGGCTGCGACGGAGTGGTCACGCGCGGGAAGTGCGAGACCGAACCGCGCACGGCGGCCAACGGATTCTTTCCCACGCGCATGACACCGCGGGAGAATCCGTTCTATCTCGACCTCCCTTACGACGATGTGGGAGACGAGGTGGCAAATCGCCAACGCGCCGCAGTGGTTCCGTGGGCATCTGACGAACGCTATTCCGCACGGGTTTCCGATCCAGGCTTCAGCCTCTTGAAAAATCGCTGGGTACGCATCCGCCACGCGGGCAAGGTCTGTTACGGACAGATCCAGGACGCGGGCCCGGGCCGGTACGACGACGCGAAGTACGTGTTCGGCACCGACGATGCCCGGCCGGCGAATGATCGTTTCAACGGGGCCGGAATGGACGTCTCACCTGCGTTGAACGGATGCCTCGGATTCGCCGAGCTCGACGGGGAGAACGATCGGATCGACTGGCAGTTCGTCGACGACGCAGCAGTGCCACGGGGACCCTGGAAGATCATCGTCACCACGAGCGGTGTCACGCACGAGAGCTGATTCCCGCCTATTCACCGACGCCTGGGTTATGCGCCAGTAACGTCCCCAAGATCGCGGACGACTCCCTTCGGTCGGGGAAAAGGTAAAGGCGAGGGAAAAAGCCATGGAAACCGTGCCGGAACGCCGGGCGGCCACCGGGCGCCGCAGCGAGGATCGGACCGTTCAAGCTCTGTGGGGAGTGCTGCACGATCTCGGCCACGAGATCACGACGTTGACCTACCTGGTCGAGTCGGAACTGAAAGACGTGGCCGGCGTGGAGCTGATCGGTGAGCAGGTCTCGCAGTTGCGCACGCTGGTCTCCCACGCGCTGGCAGCCGAGACGCACGAGGAGATCGTGCCGCTGCGGCCGTTGCTGACGCAGCTGGTGAAGCTGGCCGATCGGGTCAGTGAGCCTTCGGTGGTACTCGAGGACGGAGCGGCCGCTGCCGTCCGCGGGGACGGCACGGTGCTGTGGCGAATCCTGGCCAACGTGCTGGGCAACGCGGTACGCGCCGCGGGGCCCGACGGTCATGTACGCGTGGAACTCACGGCGAACTCGCCGGTCACCGTGTCGATCACGGACGACGGGCCCGGGTTCGGGCGCATCCCGCCGGGTACGGCGTCGCTCGGCCTGGTCACGGTCGCGCACCTCGCCGAGGCGTCGGGTGCGCAGGCCCTGGTCGGTCCGGGTGAACCGGAGGGCACGTGCGTGCGGATCGTCTTCCCCAGCCACCTGAGTGAAGGGGAGCACGAATGACGAGCATCGTCCTGGGTGACGACCACAAGGTTTTTCTCGAAGCACTGGCCGGGCTGCTGGAACGGCACGGGATGCGGGTGGTGGGCACCGCCCTCACGCTCGCGGAAGTGGTGGACACCGTGCGCGAGACGCGTCCGGACGTCTGCCTGCTCGACCGCAACTTCGGGGCCGGCCCTGTGGAAGACGGCGTCGCGGCGACGCTCGCGGCGAGCCCGGGCACCAAGGTCATCATGCTCACGGCCAGCCCCGGCAACGGCGCGGTCGCCGACGCCCTGCGCTCCGGCGCGGCCGGCTACGTGCACAAGACGTGCGGCGTGGAGCACCTCATCAACGCCATCGACCGCGTGATCGCCGGCGAAACCCTCGTCGACGTCCCGGTGCGCACCTCGGCGCCCACCGCGGACCGCTCGCGCGAGGTCGACCTGCGCGAACGCTTCCTCACCAGCCGCGAACGCCAGTGCCTCGCGATGCTCATCGACGGCGACACGACGCAGACGATGGCGCGCCGCCTCGGCGTGTCCACGGCGACGGTGCGCAGCCACGTGCAGGGGGTGCTGGTGAAGCTCGGGGTCCACTCGCGGCTGGAGGCCGCGGCGCTGGCGGTGCGGCACGCGCTGGTGCCGGCCGCGTCGGCGACTTCCGGGTTCGAGGCGCGGCTCGGGTAAGTCCTTTGTGGACTCAGCCGGGCAGCTGGCTCCGGAGCCGGTCGAGCCACCGGTCGACGGTGAGCTCGTACCGCCCGGGGTCGTTCGACGGCGCGGCCTCGGCGACGGCGGCGTTCACGTGGTCGCGCACCGTGTCTGCCCACTCCGGCAGCACCCACACGGTCTGGAAGTAGTCGGCGCGCATCCGCACGGCGGCGACTTCCTGGTACCCGGCGGTGACCTCGCGGTTGCGCACCCCGTAACGGGATTCGGGAATCTGCGGCGCGCCCGACGTGATGATCAAGACGGTCGGGCGCGCCTTCAGGATGACCTCGGTCGGATCGGCTCCGCGGGAGATCTGCGCGTCGTTGAGGCCGATGTAGTCGATCGCCTGCCAGCCGCTGTAGTACGGGATGGCGCCGGCGTCGCCGACGGCCAGCGTGCGCTGGCGCTCCGGCACGTCGGCCGCGCCGAGTCCCTTGCCGATCGCCACGTGCGCGCGCTGCAGGTCGGGCCCGTAGTTCGCGATCGTGCCCAGGTCGGGTGCCGTCGCGCCGGCCACGGCCGACCAGCCGACGGCGACGACCCCGGTCAGTGCCGTCAGCCACCGCCCGCCCAGCGCGGCCGCACCGAGACCCGCGCCCAGGCACAGCACGGGTACGCCGTGGTCCGCGAAGCGGTCGAGGTAGTCCATGGTCGGCCCGGACACTGCGTAGGTCACGTACGTCAGCACGACGGTGGCCACCAGTAGTCCGCCGGCTGCGCGGGTGGCGCGGCGCAGCAGCAGCGACAACGTCAGCACGAGCAGGGGGAGCAGGAGCCAGAAGGTGTGCTCCGTCCACTTCCGGCCGGACGCGAGGTCGCCGAACTTGACGTAAAAGGTGTTCGGCAGGAATTGCCCGTAGTACTGCCAGCGCCACCCGAAATACCCGGCGCCGACCACGGCAGCGCCTGCCGTCCACCACCACGTCGCCCGGCTGCGCCGCGTCGTCCACAGCCAGACGGCCACCGTCGGCAGCGCGGCCAGCACGCCGTCCGGCCGCAGCGTGCCGAGCACGAGCAGCAGCAACGGCGGTTCCCACGGGTGCACGCGCTCACCGTCGAGCGCGCGCAGGCCCAGCACCGCCGCGCGCAGGAGCACGGCCGCGAACACGGCCGTTTCGAGGCCGCTCGTGATGTGGAAGTACGTCGGCAGGAAGACCACGTACGCGCCGCCCGACACGAGAGCGCCGGCGAGTCCGCCCCGGAGGTGGCCGGTCGTCACCAGCATCAGCAGCGTGAGCACCCCGAAGACCAGCGACGTCATCTTCGTGAACAGCGGCAGCGCGAGCCCCAGCCACGAGCCGAGCCCCGACCACAGCACCCAGGAGAAGTCGGTGAAGCCCTCCACGCGCGGTCCGGTCACGTTCCACACCGGGCCGTGGCCCGCGGCGAGGTTGGCGGCGTAGCGGAAGCTGATGAACGCGTCGTCGATGGTGAAGAACCACGCCGACCAGGCGCCGGCGAGGAACAGCACGAGCAGGCCGACGCCGGTGAGCACCAGGGCGCGGCGGCGCGGTCTGGCGGTTTCGACGCCGCCGGCTGCTTCGGACGTGGATGTGATGGTCATGACGAACCCTGTGGCTGGACGAACCTGTGACCCCGACGGAGCGGCAACTTTAGCCGAGTTGTCCGGATAGTCCCACGATCAGCCCCCGTGTCGGGCTCGTCTTACCCGTCCGGATCCGTGCGGAGCCCCCGTCGTCAGCCGGCGGCTTCGGTATTCCGGATCTTACGATGATCTTTCACGCACTGCGCACAACTTGATTGCGTGCAATTAAGTTGTAGTATTCAGGGCAAGCGAAGCCCGAACTTCCCGAGGAGCAAGAAATGCGCACACGTACTCGCCTGGCCCGGATCGCCGCCGCGACCGCCGCGTTGGCCGCGGCCGCCGTGTTCGTGGCGGTGCCGTCGTCGGCGGCGCCGCAGCAGGCCGACCACCACGCGCCGGCGAAGGCGAAGCCGACGATCGTGCTCGTGCACGGTGCGTTCGCCGACACGTCGAGCTGGAACGGCGAGGTCACGCGGCTCGAGCAGCGCGGCTACAAGGTGGTCGCCGCCGCCAACCCGCTGCGCGGGGTCGCGTCCGACGGTGCCTACATCAAGGCGTTGGTCGACAGCGTCGACGGACCGGTCGTGCTGGTCGGACACTCCTACGGCGGCTCGGTGATCACCAGCGCCGCGCTGAATGACCCCAAGGTGCAGGCGCTCGTCTACATCGCGGGCTTCATCCCGGACCAGGGCGAGTCCGCGCTCGATCTGACCAACAAGTTCCCGGGCAGCACGCTCGGCGACACGCTGCAGCAGGTCACCCTCCCCGGCGGGGAGACCGACCTCTACGTGAAGCAGGACCTCTTCCCGAAGCAGTTCGCCGCCGACGTCCCGCTGTCGCAGGCCCGCCAGATGGCCGCCGGCCAGCGCCCGGTCGCCGCGTCCGCGCTGAGCGAGGCGTCGGGTGCGCCCGCGTGGAAGAACATCCCGGTGTGGGACTTGATCCCGACCGGTGACAAGAACATCCCGCCGGCCGCGCAGAAGTGGATGGCCGAGCGCGCCCACGCCCACACCGTCGTCGTGCCGAGTGCCTCGCACGCCGTGCTGGTCTCGCGCCCCGACAAGGTCACCGACATCATCGTGAGTGCCGCGAACGCGACCACCAAGTGACTCATCGCTGAAACCCTGAAAACACAGCCTCGGCCACCTCGGCCGGGGCTGTGTTCATCGTCCGATCAGCCGCTCGACAAGTGCGGTGTATTGCGCCACGATCGCGTCGCGCGTCAGGCGGCCGGCAGGGGCGAACCACTCGCGCACGCCGTTGAGCATGTCGAGCACGGCCATCGTGGTCACGGTGACGTCGTCGATCCGGAACTCGCCGGCGGCGACGCCCTCGGTGAGGACATCGCGGAAAGCGTCGTGGTACGCGGTCTGCAGCTTGATCCCCTCGGCCTGCTGGGCGGGGTCGAGCGCGTACCGGATGGGGTTGCCGACCAGCAACTCCGGGCGCCGGTCGTCGCTCAGCTCGAGGTGCAGGCGCACGACCCGCCGCACGCGTTCGCCGGGCGAAAGGGACTCGTCGCGCAGCACGGGCACGGTCGCGTCCACGAAGTCGGTCATGAACCGCGAGACGATCGCGTGCAGCACCGCCTGTTTGTTCGTGAAGTGGTGGTACATCGTCGAGGACGAGATGCCCACCGCGTCGGCCAGGTCGCGGATCGACGTGGCGCTGTAGCCGCGCTCGTGAAACAGCTCACTCGCGCGTTCGAGGATCAGGACCCGGAGATCGGGCCCCTCGTCGAGTGACTTCTTCCTGGCCAAGGCCCTCCTTCCGGTGAAGAGGTGGGGGTACGAACGTGCCGATCGTACGATCGACACGTTGACGAGGCGAACTCCACCTGATTAGCCTGGGTGTCGATCAATCGATCGACACGGGACAAGGATCTCATGACCGAACACGACTGGTCGCCCCTGCCGCGGCCGGGCAGCCGCGTGGTGGTCACCGGCGCCGCCGGCGGTCTCGGCCGGGCGCTCGTCGCCGCGTTGACGCAGGTCGACGCCCGCGTGGTCGGTATCGACCGCGTTGCCGCCGAACCCGAGCACCTCATCGCCGACCTCACCGACGAAACCGCCGCCGCGCAGGCCGTCGCCGAAGCGGTCGAACGGCTCGGCGGCCTCGACGCCGTGATCGGCGCCGCCGGGATCGTCGACACCGTCCATCGCGCGAGCAGGTTCCCGCTCGACGCGTTCCGGTCCGATGTGGACGCCAACCTCGTCGCGCAGTTCGTGCTCGCCCGCGCGGCCTACCCGGCGTTGAAGGAATCTGCCGGCTCGATCGTGTTCCTCTCGTCCGTCGCGGCGGAAGACGGCCTGCCCGGCCAAGCGGCGTACGCGGCGGCCAAGGCCGGCGTGCTCGGCCTGACGCGCTCGCTCGCCGCGGAGTGGGGCGGCGACGGCGTGCGCGTGAACGCCGTCGAGCCTGGTCTCTTCGCGACGCCCAAGGTGCTCGCGATGCCCGAATCGGCCCGTGAGCGGCTGCTCGCCGGCGTGCCGATGGGCCGCGTCGCGACGCTGGGTGAAGTCGTCGGCTCGGTCCTCTACCTACTGTCCCCGGCCGCGGGCTACACCACTGGTCAGGCGCTGCGCCTCGACGGCGGCTCCGGGCTCACCCGCGGCGGCTTCTACCGCTGAGACCCCGTCACCGCTGAGCATCCAGTACCGCTGAGCACCCAGGAGATCCCCGTGCCCGCCAGAACCTTGCCCGCCATGCTGCTCGACGTCGCCGGAAGACACGGCCCGGGCGAAGCCCTCGTCGACGGCGAGACCCGCATCTCGCACGCCGACATGGTGCGCCGCTCCGCCGTCGTCGCCACGCGGCTGCGCGAGCTCGGCGTGGAGCCCGGCGACCGCGTCGCGATCCTGCTGCCCAACGGCTGGCAGTACGCCGTGAGCTACTTCGGCGTGCAGCTCGCCGGCGCCATCGGCGTGCTCGTGAACACGCGCTTCGCCCAGCCCGAGATCGAGCACGTCCTCACCGATTCCGGCGCGAAGCTCGTGATCACCGACCGCGACCTGCCCGGCGCTGTCGACGCGGCCGTGCTCACGGCCGACACCGGCGAAACCGCCGACCCGGCCGCGCAGCCGGGTCAGCGGAGTGAGCCCGGCGACGTCGCGCACCTGCTCTACACGTCCGGCACCACCGGCCGCCCCAAAGGCGCGATGCAGACGCACGCCAACCTGATGTTCAACGCCGGCACCGTGCGCGAACGCCTCGGCGCCGGTCCCGGCGAACGCACGCTCGTGGCCGCGCCGATGTTCCACGCCACCGCGATCGTGTCGCAGTTCATCGGCTTCCTCGCCAACGGCGCGTGCTGCGTGTTCACGCCTGCGTTCAAGGCGGAGACGACGGTGGCGCTCATGGCGTCGGAGCGCATCACGTTCTTCGCGGGTGTCGCCGCCATGCTGCGGCTGATCCTGTTGAAGGCTGAAGACGCGGGCGCGGACCTGTCGTCGCTGCGGCTGTTCGTGATGGGCGGCTCGCCGGTGCCGGAGTCGTTCCCCGCGCAGGTGAAGGAGCAGCTGCCGGATCTGGTGCTGGGCAACGTCTGGGGCCTCACGGAAGGCACGTCGATCGTCACGTTCACCGCCGGCGCGGAGTACCTGAGCCACGCGTGGAGCGTCGGCCCAGTGGTCGAGGGCGTGGAGGTCGCGATCGCCCTGCCCGGCGAGCCGCCGCGCGACCTGCGCGACACGGTCGGCGAGCTGTGCGTGCGCGGACCCGTGGTGGCCGCGGGGTACTGGGGCAACCCGGAGGCCACCGCGTCGACCTTTGTGGACGGTTGGCTGCACACGGGTGACGTCGGCTCGATCGACGGCGAAGGGTTCATCCGCGTGCTCGACCGGCTCAAGGACATGATCATCCGCGGCGGCGAGAACATCTACAGCCTCGAGGTGGAGAGCGCGCTCGCGCAGCATCCCGACGTGGCCGAGGTCGCCGTGGTCGGCGTGCCCGACCCGATCTTCGACGAGCGGGTGCGGGCGGTGGTCGTGCCGCGGCCCGGGCGCACGCCGAGCGAGGAAAGCCTGCGCGAGCACGCGGTGAAGCTGCTGGCCGACTTCAAGGTGCCTGTGGAGTGGCGGTTCGTGACGGAGTTGCCGCGCAACCCGTCGGGCAAGGTCCTCAAGCGGGAGCTCTCGGATGCCGGCTGACCACGTCGATGTCGTCGTGATCGGCGCGGGCTTCAGCGGCCTCGGCATCGCGGCGCGGCTGGACAAGGCCGGGTTCCGCTCCTTCCGCGTCCTCGAAGCAGCCGACGACCTCGGTGGCACCTGGCGCGACAACACCTATCCGGGCTGTGGCTGCGACATCCCTTCGCCGCTGTACTCGTACTCGTTCGCGCAGAAATCCGACTGGAGCCGGTTGTTCGCCGGTCAGCCGGAGATCCTGGAGTACCTGCACGACGTCGCGCGCCGGCGCGGGCTGCTCGATCGGCTGTGCTTCGGGCAACGCGTCACGCGTGCCGCGTGGGACGAGGACGCCGGGCGCTGGGACGTGACCACGGCGACGGGGGAGACCTACCGCGCGCGGTTCGTGGTGTCGGCCGTCGGTCCGCTGCACCACCCGTCTTTCCCGGAACTTCCTGGTGTGGAGTCGTTCCGCGGCGAGGTGTTCCACTCCGCGCAGTGGCGCCACGATGTGGACCTGAAGGGCAAGCGCGTGGCGGTGATCGGCACGGGGGCGAGCGCGATCCAGTTCGTGCCGGCGATCGTCGACCAGGTCGCCGCGCTGACGGTATTCCAGCGGACGCCGCCCTGGATCGTGCCGAAGGCCGACCGCGCGTTCGACGCCCGGCACAAGTTCTGGGCGCGCTGGTTCCCGCCGTTCCGCTGGTACGTGCGCGACCGGCTGTACTGGATCCACGAACGCCGCGCGGTCGGGTTCGTCGCCGACCCGGCCGCGATGGAGCAGACCGCCAGTCTTGCGAAGCGGCTGCTGCGCAAGCAGGTGCCCGACGAGGATCTACGTGCGCGGCTCACACCCGACTACACCATCGGCTGCAAACGCCTGCTCATCTCCAGCACGTGGTACCCGGCGCTGACGAAGCCGCACGTCGACGTCCGCTCCGGCGGCGTCGCGTCCGTGCGGCCGGGCGCAGTGGTCGCCGCCGACGGGGTGGCGGTGCCCGCCGACGTGATCATCTACGGCACCGGGTTCGACACGCAGCAGACCATCCGGTTCGAGGTCGAGGGCCGCGACGGCCGCACGCTCGCCGACGCCTGGAGCAAGGGCAACGAGGCCTACCTCGGCACGACCGTCGCCGGGTTCCCCAACCTGTTCCTCATGGTCGGACCGAACACCGGGCTGGGCCACAACTCCCAGGTGTTCATGATCGAGGCGCAAGCGTCCTATGTGGTCGCCGCGCTGCGCCGGCTGCGCCGCGCCAAGGCGTTCGAGGTGCGAGCCGAGGTTCAGGACGCGTTCAACGACTGGCTCGACTCGCGGATGGCCGCCACCGTCTGGCAGACCGGCGGGTGCCGCAGCTGGTACCAGGACCCGAAGTCCGGCCGCAACACCGTGCTGTGGCCGGCCGGCACCGTGGAGTTCTGGCGACGGACCCGGCACTTCCGCGCGTCGGACTACGCCGTGACCTGAGCGTTGGGCCGAACGGAGCAATTCGGAACGGCGGTGGAACCTCCGCCGGCTCCTTCACGTAGGTGAACACAGTGGACACTCCCCTCAGAAGTCCGCGCGGTAGGCGGTGATCGTCTCGGCGACGGTGCTGCCACCGGCGTCGGCGGCGGTGACGCGCAAGGCCACGGCCGTTCCCCAGCGGACGTCTGCACGTGAGCGAAGGTGACATCGAGCGACTGCGGAGCAAAGTCTTCACCGCCGCGGTGATCGTGGGGGCGGCGCTCACCGCCGCCACCGGCACGGCGGGTGGCGCGACCGCTCGGGCTGCCACCGTGCACTTCGGACACCGGCTGCTTCCGCAAGGTGAACCAGCGCGGCGACGCGGCTCCGTTGCCCGGCTCGAGCTTCGGCTGGAATCTGGAGTCCACACTGGACGTGTCGGTGGTTTCGGCGGCGTGCCCGTCGTGCCGGATCCTCGTGGTGGAGGGTGACAGTCCGCTATTGCCGGATCTGGCTGCCACGGAGGATACCGCCGTGCGGCTGGGTGCGAAGATCGTGACCAACAGCTACGGCGGGCGGGAGAACGGGTACTCGCTTTCCTTCGCGAGCAGCTACCAGCACTCCGGCGTGACCACCGTCGTGTCCTCGGGTGACGACGGGTTCACCGCCGCCGGCTGTCCGGCGGTGCTGCCGGACGCGGTGGCCGTCGGTGGCACGACGCTGAGCCGTGACCCGTCCGACCGCGCCTTCGCGGAGTCGGCGTGGCTCTCCGGAGGCAGCGGCTGCTCGGCGTACGTCGCGAAACCGGCGTGGCAGCGGGATCCGCACTGCCGCAATCGGACAGTTGCCGATGTCTCGGCGGTCGCCGAGCAGTTGTCGATCTACTTCACCGATGCGGGTGGCTGGGCGACGGCGAACGGCACGAGTGGCTCCGCACCGTTTATCGCCGGTCTGATCGCGCGGGCCGGGCACGCGGGCACCACGACGGCCGCCACCCTGTACACCGGTGCGGGGCACTTTTTCGATGTCACCGACGGTTCCGACGACCAGGTCTCGGGCGGGGCCAAGTGCGGCGGTGACTACCTGTGCGTCGCCGCCGCCGGGTACGACGCGCCCACGGGCGTCGGCACGCCGGACGGGCTCGCCGGCCTGTAGCGCGAAAACGATTTGCCCAGCGGACGCCGGGGCCGGTAGCTTGCTCCCGACCGCGATTCGGCTCGAGGAGGTGGGACCCATGTTCAGTGGATCGATGTGGGTGCTCCCCCTCAGTTTCGTGGTCGGGCGGTAGATGTCGCCGGGAGCGCCGAGAGCACTTCCGAAAGGCGGCATGCCATGTACTTCACTTCCGAAACCTCGGCGGACGGTCTCGTCGAACGCGAGTTCATCGTCGGCGATGTCCCCGGCGTTCTCTGGACCCCCACGGCGGGCCCCGGCCCACTCGTGCTCCTCGGGCACGGCGGTGGTAACCACAAGAAGCACCCGGCCATGACCGGTCGGGGCGGGCTGCTCATCGCCGCCGGGTTCTCCGTCGCCGTGCTCGACGCGCCCGGGCACGGCGACCGGCCCCGCTCGGCGGAGGACGACCGCGAGGTCGACCTGATGCAGGAGGCGATGGCGACGGGCAAGCCCGTGGGCCCGATCGTCGAGCGCTACAACGGTGCCCTCGCAGCGCGTGCCGTGCCCGAATGGCAGGCGGCGCTCGACGCGTTGCAGGACGAGGTGCCCGGCCCCGTCGGCTACTGGGGCATCAACATGGGCACGGCGATCGGTGTTCCGCTGATCGCGGTCGAACCCCGCATCAAGGCCGCGGCGCTGGGCCAGTTCTGGCCGTCGACGTTGGTCGACCTGGCGAAGCGGATCACCATCCCGATCGAGTTCGCCGTGCAGTGGGACGACGAGCACATCCCGCGGGAAGACGCGCTCGCGCTGTTCGACGCCTTCGCCTCACCGGAGAAGACGTTGCACGCCAACGCGGGAAAGCACAAGCAGCTCCCACGGTTCGAGGCGGCCAGCGCCGTCCGCTTCTTCAGCCGGCACCTCGGCACGCCGTGACGAGCCACGCGCGGGAGCCGAGCCACACGCCGTCGGCGCTTTGGTGGGTGGCCATGACCTCGCGCAGCCGGTCGAGCGCACGCTCGGTCTCGGCGTCGTCGAGCTGAGCGAGCACGTCGCCGACCAGGCGCAACGGCTTCACCGCGGCGACGGCGGTGCCGGGATCCGGGCCGTACCACAGGGGTTCGGCGACGTCGGTGAGGCTCAGATCAGTGAACCCCGCCGTGGTCAGCACTTCGCTGACCACGGCGGGGTCGCCGAGCGAGAACGGGCTGTCGTCGGGCACGGGGGGATTCCCGACGGCCCGGCTGATTTCGGACAGCCACTCCTGCTGATCGCCGCGCTGCCACACGAGCTGCACCAGCCGCGCGCCCGGCCGCAGCGCGCGTCGGAGATTGGTGAACGCGGCGACCGGATCGGCGAAGAACATCGTCCCGAAGCGGCTGAACGCCAGGGTGAACTCGGTGGGCGGGAACTCGTGCACCTGCGCGTCGGCCTGTTCGAACCGCACATTGGCGACATCCCCGGCGAGCCGGCGCGCAATCTCCAGCCGAGCCGCCGAGACGTCGATGCCCAGGGCGCTTCCCCGGATCGCCAGCCGCGCTGCTTCGCACGTCGTCGTGCCGGCGCCGCACCCGATGTCGAGGACTGTGTCCTCCGGGCCCACGGCCACGGCTGCGCGCAGCCAAGGCTGGTAACGGCACAGCTCGGCGTCGTAGTCGAAAGCGGGCGCGGTCATGGCGCCCATCATGCCCGTCACCGAGATGCGGCAGCGAAAAGTCGCAGGTAGATTGCGGTTCGTGATCTTGCGGGAAGTCGCTCATGCGTGAGGACGAGGTCCTCGCCCAGCTGACCACGCCCCTGGCCGCGCCGGCTTTTCCGCGCGGGCCCTACCGGTTCACCGACCGCGAATACCTGAACATCACCTACCGGACGGATCCGGTGGCGCTACGGGCGCTGGTGCCGGAGCCGCTGGTCGTCGACGAGCCGCTGGTGCGGTTCGAGGTGATGCGCATGCCCGACGTGACCGGCCTCGGCGACTACACGGAGTCCGGCCAGGTCGCGATGGTGCGCCACGGCGACGAGGCCGGTGAGTTCACCCTCGGCATGTACGTGGACAGCCTGCCCGCCATCGCGAGCGGCCGCGAGGTCGCCGCGTACCCGAAGAAACTCGGCAAACCCAGGCTGTACACGGATTCCGACACCCTCGTCGGTTCGCTCGCCTACGGCTCGATCCAGGTCGCGCTCGCCACGATGGGGTACAAGCACCGCACACTCGACGAAGCCCAGGCACGCGCGGAGCTGACCGCACCCACGTTCATGCTCAAGATCGTGCCCGGCTACGACGGCCGGCCGCGCATCTGCGAGCTCGCGCGCAGCCGGATCAGCGACGTGACGATCAAGGGCGCGTGGACCGGCCCGGCGCGGCTGCACCTCGTGGCCCACGCGCTCGCGCCGCTGGCCGACCTGCCGGTGCTGGAGATCGTGTCGGCCAGCCACCTTCTGACCGATCTCACGCTCGGCCGGCTGGCGGTCGTGCACGACTACCTGGCTTGAGGGGAAACCATGAAGGCGACCATCGTCGGCGGCGGGGTCATCGGTGTGTCGTGGGCCGGACTGATGGCCTCGCGCGGCCTGGACGTGACGGTCAGCGACCCGGCGCCGGGCATCGAGGACACCGTGCGCGCCGGGCTGGCGGAGCTGGAGCCGGCGTTGCGGGAGCTCGGCTTGCCCGCTCGTGACTTGGCGGTGAGCTTCGAGCCGGACCTCGCGACGGCCGTCGCCGAGGCGGACGTGGTGCAGGAGAACGGCCCCGAACGGCTCGACCTGAAGCACCGGATCTTCGGCACCATCGAGGCCCACGCTCCAGCGCACGCGTTGCTGCTCACGTCCACGTCGGGCATTCCCGCCACCGACATCGCCACGGCCATGAAGCAGCCGGAACGGCTTGTGGTGGGGCACCCGTTCAACCCGCCGCACCTGATTCCGCTGGTCGAGGTCGTGGCGGGGGAGAAGACCTCGGCGGAGAACGTGGCGCGTGCCGTCGCGTTCTACAAAAGCCTGGGCAAGAAGCCGATCGTGCTGGCGAAGGAGGTGCCAGGGTTCGTCGCGAACCGGCTGCAGGCCGCGATCTTCCGCGAGTGCGTGCACCTCGTCGCCGAGGGTGTGGTGACCGAGCAGCAACTCGACGAAGTGGTCACCTCCTCGCTCGGGCAGCGGTGGGCGGTGAGCGGGCCGTTCCTGAGCTTCCACCTCGGCGGCGGGGCCGGCGGGCTGCCGCACTTCCTCGAACACCTGGGTCCGGGCCTGCGGAAACGCTGGGGCCAGCTGGGTACGCCGGACCTCGACGAACCGACCGTCGCGCTGCTGAGCGCGCAGTCGGAGGACTTCGGCGGCACGATCGACGAGCTGGCTCACGCTCGGGACGAGAAGCAGATCGCCGTGATGAGGGCGCTGGGGACCACGCCGGGACAGGAGCAGCGATGACCGTCACCGACCGGATCCGCGAAGCGCTCGCCAACCCCATTCGCTCCGAAGCGGACGACCGGTTCGACATCCACGCCGCGCTGGCCGAAGTGCTCGCCGACGCCGGACTGTCCGAAAAGGACTGTGGGGGCAGTGTCGAGTTCCTCGGCGCGGACCCGATCGTGCCGAGCGCGGTGCGGCTGGGCGCGGCGCCGGCGATCGGGCTCGTCGCCAAGTCCGTGGCGCTGGCCGCGTTGTGGCGCCACCGCGGTGGGCCGGGGCAGGACATCAGCATGGACGTGCGCACGGCGCCGCACCGGCTGTGCCCGTTCTACGACAAGAAGTGGGAGTTGATCAACGGCCTGCCGCCCGCCAACACGGCCGACCCGGGCAGCCCGTTCACGCTCAAGTTCTACCGGGCCGGCGACGGCCGCTGGGTGATGCCGCTCAACATCTACCCCAAGCTGAAGTCCGCCGCGCTCAAGCTTCTTCGCACCTACGACGACGAGACCGCCGTGGCCAACGCCGTCGCCCGCTGGAGCGCGCTCGACCTGGAGGAGGCCGGCGCCGACGCGGGGCTTGTGATGCCGATGGTGCGCAGCACGGAAGAGTTCCTCGAGACACGCCAATACCGCGACGTGCTGGCCGGTCTGCCGCTCATCGAGATCGAGAAGATCGGCGATTCCGATCCGGAGCCGCTGCCCGAAGGTGCTCGCCAGCCGCTCGACGGCGTTCGCGCGCTCGGGATGGGACACGTGATCGCCGGCGCCGCCATCGGGCGCGCGCTGGCGCAGCACGGAGCCGACGCGCTGAACCTCTGGCGCCCGACCGAGTGGGAAAACCCGGTGACGTACTCGACGGCGAACGTCGGCGTCCGATCGGCCACAGTGGACTACCTGCGCGACAAGACCGCGCTGGCGAAGGTCCACGAGCTCATGCGGGGCGCGGATGTGTTCTACGCCAACCGCCGGCCGGGTCTCGTCGCCGGGCTCGGGCTGTCCGCCCAGCGTGCCGCGCAGCTGCGACCCGGGATCATCCACACCACCGTGTCGCTGCACGGCGAACGTGGACCGTGGGCGCAGCGCGTGGGCTTCGACCAGACGGCGGGGTGCGTCGCCGGGATGATGACGCTGGAGGGCTCGCCGGACCAGCCCGTGCTGCCGCACATCGGCGTGGTCAACGACTACCTCGTGCCGTGGCTCGCCACGACCGGGATCTGCGCGGCGTTGATGCGCCGGGCGACCGAAGGCGGCAGCTACCGCGTGCACATCTCGCTGACGCGCATCGCGTTGTGGATCATCAGCCTGGGTGTGTTCGACAAGGAGTACGCGCGCACGGTCGCGGGCACCGGTGAACAGCACGCGTACATCGACCCGGAGACGTTCACGGCCGAGACGCCGCTGGGGCTCTACCAGGGCGTGACCGACCAGGTGCGCATGTCGGAGACGCCGGGTGAGTTCTCGACGATCCTCGTGCCGCGCGGGTCCGGACGCGCCGAGTGGCTGCCGCGGTTAGGGTCGTGATCATGATCCCGGACGTGGTTTCCCGCCTGCGCAAGTCTTTCGCCGCCGGTCGCACCAAGCCGCTGTCGTGGCGGCGCGAGCAGCTCGGCGCGCTGAAGCGCATGCTGCTGGAGCAGGAGGACGATTTCCTCGCCGCCCTGCACACCGACCTCGCGAAGAACGCCACCGAGGCACGCCGCACCGAGCTGATGTTCATCGTCAACGAGGTCGACGACACGCTGGAGCACCTCGACGAGTGGCTCGCGCCACAGCCCGCGGGCTTGCCGGAACGCTTGCTGCCCGCTGAGGGCCGCGTGGTGCGCGAGCCGCTGGGTGTCGCGCTGATCATCGGGCCGTGGAACTACCCGCTGCACCTCGCGCTGGCACCGTTGGTAGGGGTGCTGGCCGCGGGCAACGCCGCCGTCGTGAAGCCGAGCGAGCTTTCGCCGACGGTGTCGGCCGCCATCGCGCGCCACGTGCCGGCGTACCTCGACCCCGAGGCGGTGGCCGTGGTGGAGGGCGCCATTCCGGAGACGACGGAGCTGCTGGAGCAGCACTTCGACCACATCTTCTACACGGGCAACGGTGTCGTCGGGCGGATCGTGATGACGGCCGCGGCGAAGCACCTCACGCCCGTGGCGCTGGAGCTGGGCGGGAAGAGCCCGGTGATCGTGGACACGGACGTCGATCTTCAGGTGGTCGCGCAGCGGATCGTGGACACGAAGTTCATGAACGCCGGCCAGACGTGCGTCGCGCCCGACTACGTGCTCGCCATCGGCGACACAGCGGCCCGCCTCGAACCGCTGCTGACCGAGGCGCTGCAGGCGAAGTTCGGCGACGACCCGGCTTCGAGCCCCGACTACGGGCGCATCGTGAACACCCGGCACTTCGATCGCCTGTCTCACCTTCTGGCCAGTGGCCGCGTGGTCACCGGCGGCCGGACCGACCGCGACGCCAAGTTCATCGCGCCGACCGTGCTCGCCGAGGTCGCGCCGGACGCGCCCGTGATGGGCGAGGAGATCTTCGGGCCGATCCTGCCGGTGCTGCCCGTCTCGTCGTTGGACGACGCCATCTCCTTCATCACGGGCCGCGACAAACCGTTGGCGCTGTACGCGTTCACAGGGTCCGAAGAGGTCAAACAGCGCATCCTCACCGAAACCTCCTCGGGCGCGGTGACGTTCGGCATGCCGGTGCTGCACCTCGTCGCGCCCGAACTCCCGTTCGGCGGCGTCGGCGAGAGCGGCATGGGGCGCTACCACGGGAAGTACTCCATCGACACGTTCAGCAACCTCAAGGCGGTGCTCGACAAGCCACTGTCCTGAGCGCTCGGTGGAATCCCCTGGGTGCGGCTACGATCCTGGATCATGAGTCACCCAGGGGGTCAGCAACCGCAGGGTCATCTGCAAGGTCAGCCGGGGTATCCGGCGGGGTATCCGCAGCAGCCGGGGTATCCCGCGCCGGGTCAGCCGGGTTTTGCCGAGCAGGGGGAGCCGCAGCCGGGGTTTCCCGAGGGCGGCCAGGCGCAGCAAGGTTTCGGCCAGGCCGGTCAGCTGCAGCCGGGTTACCCGCAGCAGCAGGCCCAACCGGGATACCCGCATCCGGCGGGACAACCGGGTTACGCGCAGCCGCAAGGGCAGCCGGGTCAGCCCGGATATCCGCAACAGCAAGGGCAACCGGCTCCGTCGGGCTATCCGCAACAGGGTCAGCCGGGCCAGGCCGGGTACCCCCAACAGGCCGGTGAGACCGGGTACCCGCAGCCCGGTTACCAGCAACCCCTCCCGCAGTACGGACAGCCGCAGCAGAGGGGCGCCCCGCAGCAGCAGTTCTCCCAGCCGCCGCAGGGCTTCCCGTCGCAGCCGGGCCCAGCAGGCGGCCCGCTGACCCTGCCCGGCCTCGGCGCGATCCCGGCGGTGTTCGGTGTGGTGCTGGAGCTCGTGGCCCTTTTCGGCGTTTCGTGGATCACCTTCACCAACGGCACCCAGTCGGTGACGATGTCCTTCCTCGACCTCGTCAAGGCGGCCAGCGACAACGCGGCCTCCTCCGGCTTCGCGGCGACCTACGTGCAGTTCCTCGCCTTCATCATCACCGCCGCGACGGCCGGTTCGGTGCTGCCCTGGACTCTCGGCGCCCTCAGGGCCAAGCGCTCGGCGTTCCTGCTGTCGGGCATCCGCAGCCGCGAACTCACCCGCTCTGGCTTTTGGTGGTACCGCACGGTCTTCAGCGGCCGCGCGGCCGTCATGCTGATCCTCCACGCCGCTGGCATCGCGACCCTCTACTGGGGCAACTTCCCCTCCCTGGGCCTCGGCCCGATCCTCCTCCTGGTCGGCGCCGCCCTGGTCATCGCCGGCGCGGCCATGGGCCCGCGCCAGGCCGCGGCCATGCCCTGACCCTCCACAAGGGATCCTCGCGCAGACCAGCGCAACGGCGAATGCGCCCGGGTGATCACCGCCCCGGGCGCACTCGGCTTTGCGGGCCCTGCTTCGCGTGGCCGGAGGGCCCAACCGAGTGGCCCAACCCGCAGGATCCGCGCGGTGACCGGCCGCTTCGGGTGAGCGACCAGGCAACCACCGCGGCGCACTCACGAACCGAATTGATTCGCCGCCGCCGACGCCGTGGCGGGCGCGATCGGCGTCGTGGTGCCGGTCGCCAGCTGGCTGGTGGCCGGCGCCGTGCGCGCCGCCGCGGCAGAGACCGCGCGCTCGGTCTCCCGAGAGCGCGACGCCAGCCGTCGGCCGGTGCCGCTCAGCACGGCAAGCCGAGCCGTCAGGCCGGCGCCAGCACCAACGTCGTGTGCTGCCCGCTCAGCCCCTCGTTCATCACGAGCGCGCACGCCACCACGGTGCCCAGCCAGACAGCCGACACGGCGAGGTCCGATCGGGGGACCACCGGGTAGAGCACGGGGGTGAACGTGTTCCCGCCGTTGCCGCCCGTGGACGCGTGGACGTGGTTCATGTACCGGATCCCGGTGGTGCGGTCGAACAGCATCGGGTGCCGGAAGGCCTCGCTCACGTCGAACCCGCGGCGCTTCTTCTCCGGGCGGGTGTCGGCGAACTCGGTCACCTCGACGACGTGGCCCACCGGGATCGGCGCGGGGTAGTTCACCGCGATCGTGCGATTCACACCGGCACCCTAGCAACCACCGGCCGTTCCGCTGACGGAAAAAATGACACTCCATAGTGGACGCATCCTACGTCTGATTCCACCGATTAGTCCGGAAATCGAGTTGCGCACGTCACTGCGCCACGGCGAGTTCGGCCGAAGTTCAGCCGCTGCTCATCAACTCCTGGGCGAATGGCTCACCGCGGCAGACGAGTGTTCCCCGTGGCTCCCACCCCGAAAGGACCTCGATGACCGAGAACACCGACCAGGGCAACGGTTTCACGCGCCGACGCCTCCTGGGTTCCGCGGCCGCCGCGGGCGGTCTCGCCGCCGCCGCGATGGCGCTGCCGGCGAACGTCCGCAAGGCGATCGCTTCGCCCGCGCCGAAGAACGGCCGGATCTCCGACCTCAAGCACGTCGTCATGCTGATGCAGGAGAACCGCAGCTTCGACCACTACTACGGCACGCTGTCCGGCGTCCGCGGCTTCGGCGACCCTCACGCCGCCCGCCAGTCGGACGGCAGTTCGGTCTTCTACCAGAAGGACGCGAAGAACCCCAAGGGTTACCTGCTGCCCTACCACCTGGACACGAAGTCGACCGCCGCGCAGGCGATCCCGTCGACGAGCCACGAGTGGGCCGTGCAGCACGCGGCCTGGAACGGCGGCAAGAACGACCAGTGGCTGCCTGCTCACCGCGCCGCCGACGGCGAGACCAACGGTCAGTACACCATGGGTTACTTCACCCGTGAGGACATCCCGTTCCAGTACGCGCTGGCCGACGCGTTCACGATCCTCGACTCCTACCACTGCTCGGTGCTCGGCCCCACAGGCCCGAACCGCCACATGTGGATGGCGGGCACGATCGACGCCGCGGGCGACTTCGGTGGCCCGTCGCTGACCACGAGCGCGCCCAACGGCCAGTACTCGTTCAAGACCTACCCCGAGCGCCTCACCGAGGCCGGCGTGAGCTGGAAGATCTACCACTCGCCGGGCGGGACGACCGGGCTCGCCTCGCTCGCCCACATCGCCCAGTACTTCAACGCGAAGCCGGGCGACGACCTGTTCGAGAAGGGCATGAACCCGCAGCCGCTCGGCCAGTTCGAGTACGACGCGGCCCACGACCAGCTGCCCACCGTGAGCTGGATCCTGCCGCCCTCGGGCTTCGACGAGCACCCGGCCGGCCTGCCCGCGGCGGGCGCGACCTTCGTCGCCGGCAAGATCGACGCCATCGCGGCCAACCCCGACGTGTGGGCCAAGACGGCGTTCATCCTGTCCTACGACGAGAACGACGGCCTGTTCGACCACGTCGTGCCGCCCACCCCGAAGCCCGGCACCCCGGGTGAGTTCGTGTTCAAGAAGTCGGTGACCGGCGTCGACGGCGCCGGCCTGCCCACCGGCCTCGGCTTCCGCGTGCCGTGCATCATCGTGTCGCCGTGGACCGTGGGTGGCTGGGTGTGTTCGGAGCTGTCCGACCACACGTCGCAGCTGCGGCTGCTGGAACACGTGACCGGCGTGCGCGAAACCAACATCACCGACTGGCGCCGCCACACCGTGGGCGACCTCACCTCGGCGTTCCGCTTCCACGACGCCACCAAGCACGCGCCGACGCTGCCCGACACCACGGGCCAGTACAACCTCGCGCAGTACGAGGTCAGCCAGTTCACCCTGCCGCCCATCCCGACCACGCAGCAGAGCTTCCCCCACCAGGAGCCCGGCCACCGGCCGAAGACCTCCTGACCTCGGCATTCGTCACCCGTCCGTCCATTCACGACGGACGGGTGACGGCACCGGCGAGCGGGGTTTCAGCGGCGCGTCGACCGCGCGGCTGATAAGGTCGTGGTGCTTGTGAACGCGAGGGACCAGGGAGTTGACCACCACCATGGTGGCTGAGGACGACATCTCCGGGTGAATCCGGCGACGACAGCGGTGCGCTCGGTGCTTTTACCACCGCAGCGACACCGCATCTTGTCGTTTCCTGAAACCCTGCCCTGTCGTTCTCCGGGCGGCTCACGCACGCCCGCTCCACCCTGAGAGTCCTGCCATGTCCAAGACCTCCGTCGTCTGTTCCGGCCTGTCCTTTTCCTGGACCGACGGCACCCCCGTCTTCGAAGACCTGTCTTTCACGCTCGGGCCGGGTCGCACCGGCCTCGTCGCGCCCAACGGCGCCGGCAAGAGCACCCTGCTCAAGCTCATTGCCGGCGAGCTCCACCCGCTCGCCGGGTCGGTGACCACCGACGGCGTGCTCGGCTACCTGCCGCAGACGCTGCCGCTCGCCGGAGAACCGACCGTGGCCGAGGTCCTGGAGATCGCGCCGATCGTGCGCGCGCTCGCGGCCATCGAAGGTGGTGACGCGAGCGAAGAGCACTTCGCGAAAGTCGGCAGCGACTGGGACATCGAAGAACGCGCCCGCGCGGAGCTCGACCGGCTCGGGCTCGGCGACATCGCGCT
Organism: Amycolatopsis sp. NPDC051372; assembly: GCF_040682095.1. Taxonomy (NCBI): domain Bacteria; kingdom Bacillati; phylum Actinomycetota; class Actinomycetes; order Pseudonocardiales; family Pseudonocardiaceae; genus Amycolatopsis; species Amycolatopsis sp. NPDC051372. The sequence continues at coordinate 189,659 of NZ_JBFBAF010000016.1, read as the reverse complement.
CGACCGCCGCCTCGACACCCTCAGCGGTGGCCAGATCGTGTCGCTCGGCCTGGCCGCGCAGCTGCTCAAACAGCCCGACGTGCTGCTGCTCGACGAGCCCACCAACAACCTGGATCGCGACTCCCGCCGCCGGCTGCATACCGTGCTCGGTGACTGGAAGGGCACGCTGCTGCTGGTCAGCCACGACCGTGACCTGCTCGACCGCATGGACCGGGTCGCGGAGCTGGACCACGGTTCGCTGCGGCTGTTCGGCGGCAGCTTCACCGAGTACGAGGCCGCGAAGAAGGCCGCGCGCGAGGTCGCGGAGAAGAACGTGCGCTCGGCCGAGCAGGAGGTCAAGCGCGAGAAACGCGAGCTGCAGCAGGCCCGCGAACGCGCGGCTCGGCGGGCGTCCACCGGCGCCCGTACCGGCTCCGACATCCCGCGTATCGCGCTCGGCAACATCAAGCGCCGCGCGGAGTCGTCGGCCGGCAAGGCCAACGACATGCACTCGCAGCGCCTCGGCGTCGCCAAGGCCAGGCTCGACGAGGCCGACCGCGCCGCGCGCGAGGACGACACGATCGTGCTGGAGCTGCCCGACACCGCCGTGCCCGCCGGGCGCACGGTGTTCCACGGCGAGCGCCTGCGCGTGCGGGAGCTGTTCGCCGGCGAAGGCGCGACGCTGGCGATCCGCGGGCCGGAGCGGATCGCGTTGATCGGCGCCAACGGAGTCGGCAAGTCGACATTGATGCGGCTCGTCGCCGGCCTGCTCGAACCCGACAGTGGGCTGCTGACCAGGGCCGACGGCCGCGTCGCGTATCTCTCGCAGCGCCTCGACCTGCTCGACGACGACCGCACCGTGGCGGAGAACCTGCGCGCGGCCGCGCCGCAGCTGCCCGAGGCCGATCTGATGAACCTGCTCGCGCGCTTCCTGTTCCGCGGGCCGCGGGCGCACCTGCCGGTCCGGGTGCTCTCGGGTGGCGAACGGCTGCGGGCGACGCTGGTGTGCGTGCTGTGCGCGGAGCCGGCGCCGCAGCTGCTCCTGCTCGACGAGCCCACGAACAACCTCGACCTCGCGAGCGTGGAGCAGCTCACGGGCGCGCTCAACGCGTACCAGGGCGCGTTCGTGGTCGTGGGCCACGACGACCGCTTCCTCTCCGAGCTGGGCATCGGCCGCTGGCTCACGCTGGCCGAGGGCAAGCTGACGGAAACGGGGCCGCCGTCGGATTCCTGACAAATGTCATGGGCGGTTGATGCGCCGGCTCACTGCTGCGAGCCGGCGCACTCGCCCAGCATGAGTGGAGAACAAGGCGCGACCTCCACTCAGTCCGGAAAGGACAATCATGAACGCCAGATCCGCCGCCGTGTCCCACGAAAACCTCAACCACCCGCGCAGCCTCTCGGCCTTCCGCACCACGAGACTGCTCGTCATCGCCTACCTCACGCTCAGCGTGCTCACCGTCGGAGCGGTGGTCCTGCTGCGGAACAACTCCGCGATGGTCACCGACGCGGTTTGGGTGCGGACGGTGATCGTCGTGGCCAGCGCCCTGCTCACGCTGTCCTTCACCCTCCGGACGAGCAAGGGCTCGCGCCGCGCCTACCTGCGGCTGCGGTTTGTCACCGCGATCATGCTGGTGGCCCTGGTCGTCATTGCGGCGCTGCCCGGCGCGTTCCCGGTGTGGCTGCGAGCCGAACAAGGCGTGTGCGCGCTGCTCCTGCTGGGCGTGGTGCTGATCGTCAACGGGCGGCACGTCCGCTCGTTGTTCGCCCGGGCCTGACCACGGCCCCGGTAGCGTGCCGCACGTGGACGACAACGCCGATCGCTGGGTGCTCGGGCGGCGCCGGTTCGTGCTCGACGCCGGCATGCTCGTGTACCCGGCGGTGACCGTGGCCGGCCTGGTGCCGCGCGGCGGCACCACCGCGGTGGTGGGCTGCGTGCTCGTGGGCTTGTTCAGCTGCTGCTACGTGGTGGCCACGATCGCCGCGGACCGCGTGGCCCCGCGGGTGTTCTGGTGGTCACTGGGCGCGCAGGCGGTGCTGTTCCTCGCCCTGTTGCCCTTCGCGCAGGCCGACGCGTTCTTCCTGGCCGCGGTCGTCGTGGCGTTTCTGATGCGGCAGTTGCGCGGCAGAGCGGCGGTGGCGGTGCTCCTGGGGGCCGGGCTGGCGGCGATCGTCGTGCCGCCGGCTGTGCGGCCGTGGCACTCCGGGCCGGCGTGGGCGCAGGCCATCGCGCTCGTGTTCACCGCGTTGATGGTCTACGCCTTCTCCGAGGCGGTCCGTACCAACCGCGCGCTGGTCGAGGCTCGCGCGGAGGTCGAGCGGCTCGCGGCCGAAGCCGAGCGCACCCGCATCGCCCGCGACCTGCACGACCTGCTCGGCCACTCGCTCACCGCGATCACGGTGAAGAGCAATCTCGCCCGCCGGCTCGGGGAGACGGACGCGGAACGCGCGTTCGAGGAGATCGGCGAGGTCGAACGCCTCTCCCGGCAGGCACTCGCCGACGTGCGCGCGGCCGTCTCGGGCAGCCGCGACGTGACGCTGGCCGGGGAGCTGGCGCGCGGCCGGGAGCTGCTGCGCGCCTCCGGGGTCACGGCCGACCTGCCCACCGCGACGGACGTGGTCGACGGCGCCCACCAGGAGCTGTTCGGCTGGGTCGTGCGGGAGGGGCTGACCAACGTCGCGCGCCATGCTCGTGCGACGAGCTGCACCGTCCGGCTTTCGGCTTCGGAGGTGGAAGTGCGCGACGACGGGGTGGGCGCGGTGGTTACTCCGGGCAACGGTCTGGACGGGTTGCGCTCGCGCGTCGCCGAGGCCGGTGGCCGGATGGAGGCGGGGCCGGTGCAGCCGCGGGGGTGGCGGCTGTGCGTGTCGATGGGGGCTCGGGCATGACCATCCGACTGCTGCTGGCCGACGACCAAGCCCTGGTGCGCCAGGCGTTGTGCGCCCTGCTGGAGCTGGAAGACGACTTCGCGGTCGTCGCGTCGGTCGGCCGCGGTGACCAGGTGGTGGACGCGGCGCTGGCGGAGCAGCCGGACGTCGCGTTGCTGGACATCGAGATGCCGGGTCTCGACGGTCTGGCCGCGGCGGCCGTGCTCGCCAAGAAAGCGCCGGGCTGTCGCGTGGTCATGCTGACCACGTTCGGGCGTGCGGGCTACCTGCGGCGCGCGATGGAGGCGGGTGCCGTCGGGTTCGTGGTGAAGGACGCGCCGGCCGAGACGCTGGCCGACGCGATCCGCCGCGTGGTCGCCGGTGAGCGCGTGGTGGATCCGGCGCTTGCCGTCGCGACGCTGGCGGCGGGGGAGTCGCCGCTCACCGCGCGCGAGCGCGACGTGCTGATCGCCGCCCGGTCGGGAGTCTCGGTCGCCGAGATCGCGGCGACGCTGTACCTGTCGGAGGGCACGGTGCGCAACTACCTGTCGGCGGCGATCGCCAAGACCGGGACGCGCAACCGGATGGAAGCACTGCGGGTCGCCGACGAGCGTGGCTGGCTGTGACAGCCCGTGCCGTCCCCCTCTGTGGGTACCCACGGCGGGGCGAGGTGTCGTCCGGAAAAGAGGGACAGCCTGGAACTCGTTCGGGAAACATCCGACGAGAGAGGCAGGAACCCGATGACCGACAAGAAGATCATTGCCGTGGTGGGGGCGACCGGTTCGCAGGGTGGTGGTCTGGCCCGGGCGATCCTCGACGACCCGCAGGGACCGTTCAGCCTTCGCGCGCTGACCCGCGACGTCGAGTCCCCGGCGGCGAAGGAGCTGGCGGCGCGCGGCGCTGAGGTCGTGGCGGCAGATCTCGACGACGAGGCCGGCGTGCTGCGCGCGTTCGAAGGCGCGTATGGCGCGTACGTGGTCACGAACTTCTGGGTCCAGCGCACACCCGAGGAGGAGGCGGCGCGCACGCGGGCGCAGATGGAGCTCGACCAGGCGGAGATCGCCGCGCGCGCCGCGAAGCAGGCCGGCCTGAAGCACGTGGTCTGGTCGACGCTGGAGGACACGCGACCGCACTTCGAGCACCAGGGCCTCGAGCTGCCGACGCTGCTCGAGAAGTACACGGTGCCCCACTTCGACGCCAAGGGCGAGGGCAACCGGTTCTTCACCGAGCAGGGCGTGCCCACGACGTTCCTGGAGACGACGTTCTACTACGAGTCGTTCCTGAAGGGGCAAGGCGTGCACCGCGGCGCCGACGGCAAGCTCGTGCTGACCAACCCGATGGGCGACTCCGTGATGGCGCTGGTCGCGTCGGAGGACATCGGCCGCACCGCCTACGGCATCTTCCTCGCCGGCCCGACGTACATCGGCCGCACCGTCGGCCTCGCCGGCGCGCACTACACGGGAGTCGAGCTGGCGGAGCTGTTCACGAAGGTGCTGGGCGAGGAGGTCGTCTACCGGCCCCAGACCCACGACGAGGTCCGCGCCGGTGGCTACCCGGGCGCCGTCGAGATCGGCAACATGTACCAGTTCTACGCCGACGCCGCCAACTCGTTCGTCGAGTCCCGCGACCTCGAGCGCGTGCGCCGCATCAACCCGCGGCTGAAGCCGCTGGAGGAGTGGCTGCGGGAGCACAAGTCGGAGCTGCTGACCGACTGATTCGAGTTCCGGACCACCGGGCGACGCCGTCGGGGGACGGCGCGCGGTGGTCCGGGTTGCGTGCGGTGGCGGTGAGGCGCCGCCGTGCGGGGGAACGCTCGTCGGCGGGGCCGGTCGCGCTGCGCCGGCGGCGAGCACTTCCGGTTGTGCCGGGCGACAAGTCAGTCCCAGGTGGCGGTTTCCGGGTCGACGCCGTGGGCCGCGGCGTTCGCGCTGATCACCTCGCGCAGCCACGGCGCCAGGTCCGGCGATAAACCGCTGTAGTAACTCGCGAAACCCTCGTCCTCCGCCAGCAGCCGGCCGAGGCAGACATGGCGGGCGTGGGGGCAGTCGAAGTAGGTGGTCATGGCCGCGCGGTGGCGCTCGGCCAGCGCGTTGGCCTCGGGGGAGCCCGGCTTGACGCCGGTCTGGTGCGCGGTCGCCAGGTCGGCGTTCAGCTTTTCCACCCGGGCCGTGACTTCCCGCCAGTCCGCGGGGCTCAGTGCGGCGGCGCGCTCGGCGTACTGAGTCCACTGAGGACTGTCACCCCAGCGGGTTTCGGCTTCGCCGACCCATTCCGGGCGCCAGTCGGACCCGAAGATCTCCACCTGCTGTTCCGGCGTGAGCTGGATGCCGGTCTTCGCGGCGGCCAGCATGCGGTCGACGGCCGACACCATCGTCTCCAGGCGGGAAATCCGGTCGACGAGTTCGGTGCGCTGGCGCCGCAAGTGCTCGCGGGCGTCGACCGCCGGGTCGTCGAGGAGCCGGCCGATCTCGGCGAGCGGGAAGCCCAGCTCGCGGTACACGAGGACCCGGTGCACCCGGGCGATGTCGTCGCCCGAGTACACCCGGTACCCCGCAAACGTGCGTTCGCTCGGGCGCACGAGACCGATCGCGTCCCAGTGGTGCAGCGTCTTCACGCTGACCCCGACGAGCGCCGCCGCGCGGCCGACGGTGAGGCCTTCACTCATCAGGCCAGTGTGGCTCACCCGCGCGGAACGTCGATCCCGACGGCGCGCAGCTCGGCGGCCTGGGCGCTGTCGGGGTCGATCGGCCGGGCGGCGGTCAGTACGATCCGCACCCGTTCTGGCGTCTCCACCGTGAGCTCGACGGAGTTCCACGGCTTCACCTCCGGACCGCTCGTGCAGCCCGGCCGCAACTCCTCGCACCGCGCGGCGACCTCGTCGATCTGGGAGAGAACGCACGAGAAGCTGATGGCCAACGCGGAGCCGGGCCCGACTTGACCCGGCACGAGCAGCACGTCCTGGAACGCCCACCGCCGCAGGTGGGTGATCCGGCCGGGGATGGAGAACAGGTCGATGAACCCGAGGCCGCGCAACCAGAAGTCCTTGGACTCCTCGAGGTCGGCCGTCGGGAGCAGCGGGAACATGGGCATGCCGTAGATGCCGCGGTAGGGCTCCGGCGCGATCGCGTCGAGTGCCGGCATCGGGACGGGGCTGGTGTATTCGGTCACGCCTTCGATGCTCGACCCTCCTGCGACGTCAGGGTCAAGGGCGAAGCAACACCCGGATCGGGTCGCCGTCGTGCTCGCGCAGGCGCCGCACGCCCTCGGCGGCTTCCTCCAGCGGCAGGATCGCGCTCACGGAGCCCGACACGTCCAGCCGCCCGCGGGCGACGAGCTCCACCAGGTCGGACAGGTGCTTCATGCGGTAGCCGAGGTGCCCGACGACGGTGTGGCGCCGCCGCACGAAGTTCAGCTCGGCCCCCAATTCCAGCTGGTCGGGCGACATCCCGACGAGCACCAGCCGGCCGCGGTGGCCGAGCGCGCGGTCGGCCTGCTTGACGCTGGCACCCCGGCCGACGCAGTCGAACGCGACGTCGAGCCCGTGGCCACCGGTGATGTCCGCGAGCTTGTCCGGCGTGGCTTCGTCGAGCGGGTCGAGCGCGAAGTCGGCGCCGAGGCCGAGCGCGCGTTCACGGGCCGCCGGCAGCGGGTCGAGCGCCACGATCGGCGACGCGCCGCAGATGCGCGCGAGCTGCACCAGGTGCGTGCCCAGCCCGCCGAGACCCCAGATCCCGACGGCCTCCGCGGGGCGCAGGCCGGCCGTGTCGAGGGCGCCGTACGGGGTCGAGACCGCGTCGGCCAGCACCGCGGCCTGCTCCAGCGGCACGTGCTCCGGCACACCGACCAGCGTCGTCGCGGGCGTGACCACGTACTCGGCCCAGGCGCCGTCGTAGTCGAAGGCCATGATCTCGAGCTTTTCGCACACGTCGATCCCGCCGCCCTGGCGGCATTCGCGGCACGTGCCGCACGGCCGGCCCGCGGCCACGACCACGCGGTCGCCCGGCGACCAGAAGCCGACCTCTTCGCCGACGGCGGCGACGGTTCCGGCCGTCTCGTGCCCGGGCGTGATCACCGGCAGTTTCGGGGTGAAGTGCCCGTCGAGCTGGGTCAGGTCCGAGTGGCAGATCCCGCACGCCGCGACCTTGACCACGACCTCACCGCGCCCCGGGGTCGGCACGGGCACCGTCTCCACGCTCAGCTTCTTCGACGCCGCGTCGAACCGCGCCGCTCGCATCGTGGCCGGCAGGCCGCTCATGGGAACTCCTCTTTCGGGTCGGCTTATGCGCCGACACTAACGATCAGCGGCCGCCAAGATCAACGACCGCTGACCGTCCGTACCGGCATCCGTGCACCGGACTGTCCTGAGTGGACTATTCGAGCGCGGCGGTGAGCTCCAGGTGGATGCCGTCTGGGTCGTCGACGGACAGGATCGCGATGCCGAACGCCGGCAGCTCGCGGATCGTGCCGTGCACGACGTCCGTGGCGTCGAGGCGCTCCTGTGCCTCCCGCAGCCGGGCCATCGAGCCGAGCTGGAAGCTCAGGTGGTCGAGGCCGACGCGTTCGGACTCGAACCGGTCGGCCTTCTCGGCCACCGGACGCAGGCCGAGGATCAGGTTCTCGTTGGCGAGTACGACTCCGCCGTAGAGCGCTTCGCGGTCGGCCCGGATGGCCGGGTCGTCCGGGCTGCCCGGCGATTCGGCCGCGACACCGAAGCCGAGCACCTCGGTGTAGAAGGCGCGCGAGCGGTCGAGGTCGGTCACGGTGAGCCGCAGGTGGTGGACGCCGCCCAGGGCGCTGAGGATCGGCATGGTGGCCGCCTTCCGGTTCGGCCCGCCACCCCTCGGCGACGGTGCCTGGTTCGCACGCTAGGTCCACTTTGGTCGCCTCGGAAGTGTCGGGTCCGACGAGTTCGGCACCGTTCCCGACCTGGACCTCGCGGTGTTCGTCGTCGACGGCGTGGCCGATTTCGGCCTCACCGCGGTGCCGGAAGTGCTCCGGACGGCCAACGGACTCGCCGCTGACCTGCCGGATCCGCCGCGTCCGTTCGGCATCCGCACGGTGTCCGCCGGTGGCGCCGTCCGCTCGGCGCACGGGTACACGATCCCCGCGGAACTCGTGAAAACCGTGTTGGCCGAAGGTCCCGACCTGCTGCTGGTGCCCGCCGTCGAAATCCCGGAGCCCGAAGCGCTCGTGCGCGAGGTCAGCGGGGCGTCGGGCCGCACCGTGCTGCACGCCCTCAACGCCGCGCGCGAAGCCGGCGCCCGCGTGGCCGCGGCCTGCACGGCCGCGTTCTTCCTGGCCGAGGCCGGCGTGCTCGACGGCGTGCGCGCCACCACCAGCTGGTGGCTCGGCCTGGCGCTGCGCCGCCGCTACCCGCGCGTCGACGTCGACGAGACGCGCACGCTCTGCGTTGGCGAGGACGTGATCACCGCGGGGGCGGCGCTCGCGCACCTGGACCTGGCGTTGTCGCTGGTCGCGGCCTCCAGTCCGGCGCTGGCCGACCTCGTGAGCCGCTATCTGCTCATCGGCAACCGCACCACGCAACATACTTCGCGGCCACGGAGATCCTCGTGCGCGGCAACCCGCTGGTCGCCGCGTTCGAACGCCGCGTGCGGTCGCGGCTGGGGGAGTCGCTGCAGGTGGCGGCGCTGGCGGGCGAGCTGGGGGTGACCGAACGCAGCCTGCAACGCACCCTGCAGGCCAAGCTGGGAATGTCGCCGCGCGATCTGATCACCGAGATCCGGCTGCAGCGCGCGATCCACCTGCCGCGCACGACCGGCTTGACCGTCGACGCCGTGGCCACCCGCGTCGGTTACCTCAACGGCGGCACCCTGCGGACGTTGATCCGTCGCCCGCGTGGCCTGAGCGTCGGCGAGGTGCGTGGCTCGGGCTCGCCGTGGCTCAGTGCTCCGCTGCCGGCGCCGTCGCCGGACTGACCGGCATCATCACGGCCGGCCCGAGGGCACTCCACCCCGGCACCGGCGCGACCTGCGGTTCGAGGTGCTGCCCGAGCCCTTCGCCCGAGTGGTTCCGCAGGTACCGCAGACCCCGGCGGGAGCGGCGATAGGTGCGCGCGGCGATCAGCCCGACGAGCCCGAACACGATCCCGCCCGCGACGTTGGTGTGCGACGCGGGTCCGGTCAACACGAGGTCGGGCAGCGCGGGGAAGAAGGACATCACCGCGATCGTCAGGCACGCGATGGCGACCACGAGCACGAACACCGGTGCCTTGAACCCGGGGCTGCCGCCGGCCATCGCGGTGGTGCCGGCCCGGACGTCGGCGACGGCCTCGCCGTGGCGCTGCACGGCCACCGCGCGGTCGGCGTTGTTCTCGCCGGCGAGCTTCGGGTCCTTCCGCGCCTTCTCGGCCCGCGCGACGACGAGGTCGAGCACCTGCTGCGGGTTCGCGTGCTCCAGGTGCAGCAGCCACTGCCGACCTTCGCCGGCCACCCGCAGCACCGACTGGTCGCCGGCCTGGCCGAGCTGGGCGTAGGCGAGCTCGCTGTAGAGCAGGCCAGGGCCGTTGGCGCGAGCGTTGCCGAGCTTGCCGGTGCTGCCGTGCACGAGCCGGTCCCACTGGAGGAGCAGCCGGCCGTCGGTCAGGCGCACCACCACCTCCGTGCGGGCCCCGGCCAGGTCGAGCCCGAGCGGCCGGTTGAGCACGAGCTGCGCGAGGCGACCGCATCCGTACGCCACGACCACGGCGACCGGCGCCGCGACGAGCCCTCGCCAGCCCTCGCCGAAGCCGACTGCCATCTGGATCGCCCCGGAGGAGAGCAGCTCGAACCCGAGCAGCAGCCCGCACCACCCGAGCGCCACCGGCCACACCGTCGGGCGCCGGTGGTAGACGAGCACGAAGCCCAGCACCAGCAGCACGTACGGGCTCAAGCCCCGCAGCATCGCCGGCGCGCCCAGCCCGGGTGTCGTGCTCCACCCGAACGCCGTGAACGGCCCCAGGAGCCCCACGAGCACCAGCACTCCCGCGGCGATTCGCCGCACCGCCATTCCCGGCCCCGAGGGCAGTGATTCCACCACCGCGTCACCTTGCCACGACAGAGTCTCCCCGCGGGGGTGATCTGTCGTATGCGAACTGTCTATTGTGGACATTTCTAGCGGGTGAATCCCGGATTACCTTGTCGTAGCGGTGCAACCACGAGGCGTCACCCGGAGAAAGGCGCGGTGTGATCTGGGAAGGATGTCGGAATAGGCGAGTCCCGTTCGTCGTAGGAGTGAGGTGGCTACCGACTGAGGGAGATGCTGTGACGAACAGGCTGGAAGCCGCACCCGGCGCAGGAGTGTCCGCTGGGGGCGGACAGCTCAAGCTGGTGTTGATCCTGGGTGTCCTCGTGGCACTCGGCCCGCTGTCCATCGACATGTACCTGCCCGCGCTGCCGACCATCGCGCAGGACCTGCTCACGTCCGAGTCCACCATCCAGCTGACGCTGACCGGCACCGTGCTCGGGCTGGCGCTCGGGCAGCTGCTGGTCGGGCCGCTGTCCGACGCGTTCGGCCGGCGGATCCCGCTCATCACCGGCAGCTTGATCCACGTCGGTGCCTCGCTGCTCTGCCTGGTGGCGCCGAACGTCGAGCTGCTCACGGGCGCGCGCATCCTGCAGGGCCTCGGCGCCTCCGCGGGCGCGGTGCTGGCGCTGGCTGTGGTGCGTGACCTCTACACCGACCGCAACGCCGCGAAGCTGCTGTCGCGCCTGATCCTCGTGATGGGTGTGTCGCCGGTGCTCGCGCCGACGCTCGGCAGCGCCCTGCTGAGCTGGACCGAGTGGCGTGGCGTGTTCGTGGTGCTCGCCGTGATCGGGCTCGCGAGCGCGATCGCCGCGGCGCTGGCCCTGCCGGAGACGCTGCCGAAGCAGCGCCGCCAGCCGTGGGAGCTCAAGGCGACGGTCCGCTCGTACCGCGGGCTGCTCACCGACCGCTCGTTCATCGGCCTGGTGATCGTGGCCGGCCTCGCGATGGCCGGGCTGTTCGCGTTCATCAGCGGTGGCTCGTTCGTGTTCCAGCAGGAGTTCGGTCTCAACCAGCAGCAGTTCGGCCTGCTCTTCGGCGCCAGCGCGATCTGGCTGATCGCCGCGACGCAGGTCAACGCGCGGCTGATGAACCGCTACGAGCCGGCCCAGGTGCTGCTCGTCGCGAGCGTGGCGGCCGTCGTGGCCTCGGCGGTCCTGCTGGTCACGTCGCTCACCGGCTTCGGCGGGATGTTCGGCGTCGCGGTGCCCGTGTGGGCGGTGCTGTTCTTCGCCGGCCTGATCCTGCCCAACGCGCCCGCGGTCGCCCTGAACTCCCACGGTGACAACGCCGGCACCGCGGCGTCGCTGCTGGGTGCCGTGCAGTTCGGCATCGGCGCGGCCGTGTCGCCGGTCGTGGGCCTGATCGGCAACAACGCCGCCGCCATGGGGATCGTGATGTTCAGCGGCATCCTGCTGGCGGGCGTCGTCCTGTGGGTTGTTGCCCGGCCGTGGGAGCTCACGGTCCCGGACGAGTCGGCCGGCGACGAGCGGGTGACCGAGCCGGAACCCGCGGCCCGGCCCGAGCCGGAGGCCGTCGCCTGCGCCGACGCGGTCTGACCGCCTCAGGAGCGCGGGCATTCTGCCCGCCCTGCCAGGCAGGCTGTACCAAAGGGGCACCAACGAGTCAATAGCCCATCGCGCAAGCGATCCGCCCGTTCGGCGCTGCTAACTTGACGCGGTGAGTAATCCGCTGATCGCGCCGACGCAAGATTCGACGAAGGCGTATTCGGGTATTTCGCTGCTCGAATCCGCGAACGACCTGTCGACGGCCATCGAGTCGGGTGACTGGGCGTCGGTGGCGATGGGCGCGGTCGGGACGGCGCTGGATGCGTTGTCGATGGCGATGGATCCGTTCGGGGCGATCCTGGCGGCGGGCGTGTCGTGGTTGATGGAGCACGTCGGTCCGCTCAAGGACGCGCTCAATGGGTTGACCGGCAACGCGGATCAGATCAAGGCGCAGTCGGAGACGTGGGCGAACGTCGCCAAGGAGCTGGGCAGCGTCGCCTCCGATCTCAACGACGCGATCAACGCGGACTTGCAGTCGTGGTCGGGTTCGGCCTCGGATGCCTACCGGCAGCGGGGGCAGGACCTGGCGACGTCGTTGCAGGCGGCGCAGAAGGGCTGTGAAGGCGCTTCGTCCGGGGTGAAGACCGCGGGTGAGGTGGTGGCCGCGGTCCGCACTTTGGTGCGCGACATCATTTCCGAGCTGATTGGGCACATGATCAGCTGGGCGTTGCAGGTGGTGTTCACCCTGGGTATCGGGTTGGCCTGGGTGGTGCCGCAGGTCGTGAGCGCGGTGGCGAAGACGGCGTCGCAGATCACCGGTCTGGTCACGAAGCTGGTGAAGGCGCTCAAGGCCTTGGTGCCGTTGCTGAAGAAGGCCGGGACGCTGTTCGAGGACGCGGGGAAGGCGTTCAAGGGCCTCAAGGGCGGCAAGGTCGCCCCGCCGCCCAAGACCAAGGACCTCTCTGGCACCCCCGAGGCGCCGCCGGTGAAAACCCCCGGCGGCGACGGCGGCGGCACGCCCAAGGGCGGCGGCTACGAAGGCACCCCCAAGGACTACACGCCGCCGCCGGGTAAATCCGGTGCGGACGACTCCACGAAAAGCTCCGGCTACGAAGGCACGCCGAAGGACTACTCCCCGCCGCCCGGCAAATCCGGCGGCGACGACAGCACGTCGGCCTCGGGCTACAGCGGCGACGCCAAGGACTACACCCCGCCGCCGGCGTCGAAGGGTGGCGACGATTCCACCCACGCGTCGAGTTCCGGCGGCGGTGGCTCCTCCGGAAGTGGAGGTGGCACCCCGCCGCCGGTGAAGAGCGACCCACCCCCGCTCAAGGCTGATCCGGACCCGGTGCCGGCGGGCGCCGGTGGTGGCGGAACCCCGAAGGGCGGCACGCCCAAGAGCGCCCCGCCGTCGAACAAACCGGACAACCCGCGCGACACGTCGGTCGACAAGGACAGCCGCGTGTGCGCGTCGGACCCCGTCGACGTCGCCACCGGCGAGATGATCCTCGACCAGATCGATCTGGTGCTGCCGCTGGACCTCGAGCTCTCGCTCGAGCGCACGCACGTCTCCTCCTACCGCGCCGGGCGGTGGTTCGGCCGCTCCTGGGCGTCCACAGTGGACCAGCGCCTGGAGATCGACGACGAGGACGTCTGCTACTTCTCGCCCGACGGCATGGTGCTCGTGTACCCGCTGCCGGCACCGGGCGCCACGGGATTGCCGGTGGAGGGGCCGCGGCTGCCGCTGACCCGGCGGCTCGACGGCAGCTACGTGCTGGAAGAACCGTTGCGTGGCACCAGTCTCCGCTTCGACCCGGTGGTGGGAGAAGCTCCCGGCGTGCTGCCGCTCACGGCAGTGGCCGGGGCCGAGCAGCGCTTCGACGTCGACTACGACCGGACGGGGCGCCCGGCGCGGATCCGCCACTCCGACGGGTACGAGGTCGCCTTCACCGTGACCCGCGACCGGATCACCGCGATGTCGGTCGTGAACCCCGCCTCGGGTGAGAGCGTGTTGGTCACCCGCTACGGCTACGACCCCGACGGCCGGCTCACCCAGGTCGTGAACTCCTCGGGCCGCCCGATGCTGTTCGACTACGACACCCAGGGCCGCGTCACAGGCTGGCAGGACCGCACCGGAACCTGGTACCGCTACGTGTACGACGCGGCCGGACGCTGCGTGAAGACCTTGGGGGAAAAGGGCTTCCGCGACGGCAGCTTCACCTACGACCGCGAACGCCTCGTCACCGTCTACAGCGACTCGCTCGGCCACCGCACCGAGTACCACCTCAACGAGGCCGGCCAGGTCGTACGGGAGGTCGACGCGGCGGGCCACGCCACGGTGTCCACTTGGGACCGTTACGACCGGCTGCTCATGCGCACCGACAAGCTCGGGCGCACCACGTCCTACGAGTACGACGACGCCGGCGCGCTGAGCCGCGTGGTCCGGCCCGACGGCAGCGTCGTGCAGGTCGCGCTGCGTGGCGGGCTCGTCGCGGCCATCGCGGTCCGCGACGGCGAGCGCACCTGGACCCGCACGTACGACGAGCCGATTGACCCGTTCTCGGCGCGCCTCGGCGTGGCGGGCGAGTTCCGCCACGAGGGCGTCGGGAGCGCGGCTGTGCTGCCCGACGCGGTCGCGGAGGCCGGGCGGACCACGAAGGGTTACGTCCCCGACCTGTTCGGCCGGCCGGCGCTCGTCGACACGCCCGGCGGCCAGGTGCGGCTCGACTGGACGGTCGAGGGCCTGCGGACCGCGCGCACCGGCCCTGCCGGCGGACGCGAGCAGTGGTCGTACGACGGCGAAGGCAACGACGTCGCCCACGTCAGCGAGACGGGCGCCGTCACGCGGCGCGAGTACGGCCCGTTCGACGTGGTCGTCGCCGAGATCGATGAGGCGGGCGGGCGCACGACGTACGCGTATGACACCGAGCTGCGCCTGCTGGCGGTGACCAACCCGCTCGGCCTGACCTGGCGCTACGTCTACGACCACGCGGGCCGCGTCACCGAAGAGCGCGACTTCGACGGCCGCACGCTGCGGTTCGAGTACGACGCCGCCGGACAGCTCACCCGCGCGTTCAACGGCCTCGGTGAGCTCACCGAGCTCACCTACGACACGCTGGGCAACGTCGTCGCGCGGCGCGCGCCCCACGGGCTCACCACGTATTCCCACGACCCGGTCGGCCGGCTCCGCCGCGCGGAGAACGCCGACGCGGTCATCGAGTACAACCGCGACGACCGGGGTCACGTCATCGCCCAGACGACCAACGGCCGCACCACCACGTTCTCCTACGCGCCGGACGGCACCCGGGTCACCCGGCGCACACCGTCCGGAGTGGACAGTTCGTGGTCCTTCGGCGAGCGGGGCGCTCCGGTCGGCCTCGCCGGCGGGGGACACGTGCTCGCCTTCGACCGCGACCCGGCGGGCAAGGAGACGGGCCGTTCGCTGGACGGCACGGTCGTGCTGACCCAGGCGTACGACGCCGAGCAGCGCCTCACCGCGCAGGAGGGCCCGAGCCTGCGCCGGCGCTACGACTACCGGGCCGACGGCCACCTCGTCCGCACCTCCGACAGCCTCTCCGGCACCGCGGACTTCCGGCTCGACCCGGCCGGCCGTGTCGTCGAAGCGATCGCGGCCGATCGGCGCGAGGGCTTCCGCTACGACGTGGCGGGCAACATCGTCTTCAGCGGCGTGGCGGGACAGGCGGCGCCCGAAAGCGGCCCGCGGGCGTACGTGGGCAACACCCTCACCTCGGCGGGCGCGATCTCCTACCGCCACGACGCACAGGGCCGGGTCGTCCAGCGCCGTGTCGGCGAGCTCGTATGGAGCTACGGCTGGGACGGCCAGGACCGGCTGACCGGCGTGACCACCCCCGACGGCACGCGGTGGCGGTACCGCTACGACCCCGTCGGCCGGCGAATCGCGAAGCAGCGGTTCGGGCCGGGCGGCGAGATCGCCGAGCAGGTCGAGTTCGTGTGGGACGGCGGGAAACTCGTCGAGGAGTCGCACCGGCTCGCCGACGGAACCACCCGCGTGCGCACGTGGGACTACGACCCGGATACCGACGCGCCGGTGGCCCAGCACGAGAGCACCGGCGGCGTCCGGCTGTTCCACACGATCGTGACCGACCCCGTCGGACGGCCCGCCGAGCTGCTCGACGCCGAGGGCCGGCCGGTCTGGTCGGGCCGCACCACGGTGTGGGGCCGCGACCTGCCGGGCAGCGGCGGCGCGACGGCCACCCCGCTGCGCTTCCCCGGCCAGTACCTCGACGTGGAAACCGGGCTGCACTACAACGTCTACCGCTACTACGACCCCGCCTCGGGCCGCTACGTCAGCCAGGACCCGCTGGGCCTCGCGCCCGCGCCCAACCCGGCGGCGTACGTGAACAACCCGCTCCGCATCGCCGACCCGCTGGGCCTGGCACCGACGAGCTGCAAGTCGGGAGGCGGCACCGGCACCACGTCGAGCCGGGCGGGCAGCACGGACGAACCCGCCCACGTCGGCGACATCGGCAGCACGCCGAACCCGTCGCGCTCGCCGTCGCCGGAACCCGGGCCGTCGCACAAGTCGGGTGACGCGGACACCTCGGCCGAAGCCGGTCCGTCGAACTCCGCGGCAGATGGGAAGAAGCACCAGGACGCGCCCGACTTTTCGCACAACCCGGGACCGGACAAGACGCCGAAGTACGTCTACCACGGTTCGGGCGCGCCGCCGGAAACCATTTTCAAGGACGGCCTCACGTCCGACGCGATCAGACAGGGCGCGGGGCCGAAGGGGCCGAACTACGACATCGCCGGGCACCAGCACCGGTCGTACGGTTCCGGGAGTGGGTACGTGTCCACCTCGGGCGACGTCGAGACCGGATACCAGTTCGTGCCGCAGAAGGTCGGCGGGGAAATCACGCAGTCGACAAAGACCGGGTTCTGGGGCAAGTCCGACGACACGATGTTCTTCAAGCACGAGGGTTACATCTACGAGATCGAAACCGATCCCGGGAAAATGGTCCACCTGCCCTCGCACCCGGACCGCGTGCCCACCATGGACGGTCAGAACGAATGGGCCGCGGTCGACCACATCCCGGGCTCGCAGATCTCCGGCGCGTACAAGGTGGAGGGGTACTACAACGTCGGCGCCGGGCAGCCGGGCGCGCACCCGAACATCATCTATCCGAATGATCACAAGCTCGTGCCCCAGCTCCAATATGAGCCCAACCCAGGCTTCGTTCCGAAGCCCCAGGACCCACCACCTCCGCCCGTGCCACCCAAGGACTGAGCACGCCGAGCTAGCCTGAGCCTGACGACGGATCGGAGAAAGTTGTGGATACCACCCCGGAACCGCTGCCCGCGGAGCTGCGCGAGCGTGCGCGGCAGTCGCCGGACAGCTGGCTCTACGTGGTGGACCCGGCGATGGAAGGCGCCGAGGACGTGCCGGGCGCCGCGATCGCCGGCGCCTACCGCGTCGACGAGCACGGCGAGGTCGCGGGCGAGTTCATCCCCAACCCGGACTACCGTCCGAGCACGCTGGCGCTGGGTATTCCGCGGCCCACCAACGAGCTGGAGGCCGGGTTGCAGGCGGTCATCACCGGCAACGGCGGTAACGAGGGCGTCCACGCGGCGCTGCTCGGCGCCACGGTCTACGTGGTCGCGGAACCGGACCGCCCGGTCGTGACGATGGCGCAGGAGGACGGTGAGGTGGTTCCCGCTTACACGTCCGAGGGTTACCTGCCCGAACCACAGCCCGGCCAGGAGTTCCGCGCCGTGGCGGTGCGCGAGCTCGCGGCCGAGCTGGCGACCCGCGACTTGCTGCTCAACGAGGGCAGCGCGCTCAACGTGCGAGTGCCCGGCGCCACCTTGGCCGGCTGAGTTCGGGGGTCACAGGCCCAACAGGGCGAGCCGCGCCGGGTCGGCGAGGATGTTGATCTCGACGATCCGCCCGGAGCGGACCGTCGGGCAGAACACGGCCCGCGGCGTGCCGTCGAGGATCGCGAGCAGGCCGGGCGCACCGTTCACGAGCACGGGCCGGCTCTCGGCACCGAGCTGCTCGAACAGCACCGCCTGGCTCGCCACCCGGGCGGCACCGCGGATGAGCCGTGAGCCGCCGGTGACACCGGCGTCGGCGCGGAGCACCACGTCCGGGTCGAGCACAGCGAGCAGCGCGTCGAAGTCACCCGAGCGGGAGGCGGCCAGGAACGCGTCGAGGACCTCGCGTTGCGCGGCGACGCCGGCGTCGGGCAGCGCGGCGCCCCGGACCCGGCGGCGGGCACGGCTGGCCAGCTGCGCGGCGGTGGTGGGGGTGCGGTCGACGATCGGCGCGATCTCGGCGAAGGGCACGCCGAACAGGTCATGCAGCACGAACGCGAGCCGTTCGGCCGGCGACAACGTCTCCAGCACCACGAGCAGCGCGAGCCCGACCGAGTCGGCGAGCACCGCCTCCTCGGCGGGGTCCGGGTCGGCGACGATCGTGTCCGGCACGTGCGTCTCCAGCGGCTCCTCGCGACGGGACTTGCGCGAGCGCAGCACGTCGAGGCACACGCGGCTGACGACCGTGGTCAGCCAGCCGCCGAGGTTCGCCACGCCGCCTGTGTCGGCGCGCGAAAGCCGCAGCCAGGCCTCCTGCACAGCGTCCTCGGCCTCGGTCACCGAGCCCAGCATCCGGTAGGCGACCCCGCGAAGGTGGCCGCGGTGGGCTTCGAACTGCTCAACCAGAACTGCGTCCACTGTCAGGTTCCTCCGTCGTGGTCCGTCAGAGGGTTGACGGACCACGGACGAAAGATGTGACAGGAGAACCATGACCGACTTCCAGGCCATCGCCGACCGCGTCGAGCTCGGCGCGCTGTGCGCGGAGTTCACCGACGCCGGGATGATGCGCGACTTCGACCGCCTCGCCTCGCTCTTCGACGAGGACGGCATCTGGCGCATTCCCGAGGCCGGCATCGAGCTCGTCGGCCGGGACGGGATCCGCCGCGGGATCGAGCGCTCGCGGCAGCTGTGGGAGTACTTCCTGCAGACCGTGCACCCGGGCTCGATCCACCTCGACGGCGACACCGCCACCGGACGCGCGTACATCGTGGAGTTCGGGCGGCTGCGCGACGGCAGCTCGCACCTCAACCACTCCGTGTACCACGACAGCTACCGGCGCACGGCAGACGGCTGGAAGTTCACCGAGCGCGCGTACGAGATGCACTACGTCGACAGCACCCCGCTCGCGGGAAAGGCCTCACCCGCGCTGGGTGAGGTCATGCCCGGGAAGCTCTCAGACTGAAGTTTCGGGTTCCGAGGAGTGGGCGATCACGGCCCAGATCACGAGGACGTCGAGCACGATCACGATCAGCCCCCACGCCGGGGCGGCCGAGATGAACGCGAGCATCGCCAGCGCGTTGAACCCGGCCAGGATCACCACGACGACCTTGGCCCAGCCGGCGCCGCTGAACAGGGCGGCGCCGGCGGCGGCCGCGAGCGCGCCGACGATGAGGTGCAGCCAGCCCCAGCCGGTGAGGTTCAGCACGAGGTAGCCGCCCGGCGCGGCCACGTAGAAGTCGTTCTTGAACAGCGCCACGAGCCCGATGATGATGTTGAAGAAGCCGGCGAGCATCGCGATCGTGGCCGCGAACGCGGTCCACCCGTTCGCCGCGCGCGGTTCGGCGAAGCCCGGCCGTGCCGAGTCCATCGCCCGCGGGTCCGTCCCCTGCATCCGGATGTAGTCAGACATAGCGGTGCCTCTCGTAGGTTTCCCGTCGCCCCACGGTGGACCGGCCGCGCGCCGGAGTCCTCGCCCGTGCGGGATGAGGTGGGCGTCGCGTTGGCTAGTTTCGATCAATGTGTCAAGTGAGACTGTATTGGATGACACGATCTGACGTGTCGGAGCAGCGAGGGGAGCGGGTCATGTCCGAAGGGTGCTGCACGATCGCCCTGCCGCGGGTTCACCTCGAGCGCCTCGGCCCACGGTGGGCAGGAGACGACGTTGCTCGCGCTGTACAACTCCGTTTACCACTTCGGTGGTGTGCTCGTGCCGCCCGGTTTCAAGGGCCACGCCAAGGACGGGCGGAAACCCTTACGGCGCAAGCCACATCACGGGCGAGGACGGCTCGATCGCCGTCGACGAGCCGGCGCTGGCCGCGGCCCGCGCGCAGGGCCACCGTGTGGCGACCATGGCCGCGGCGTTGAAAACCGGCCTCGCGCAGCCTCGGCTCGCGGCAGAGGCTGCGCGGTAGGTCAGTCCGCGATAGGTCAGTCCATCGTCGAGTTCTTCGTCTCCGGCGCCCACAGCAGCGAGACGACCAGGCCGCCCACCAGCACCAGCGTGAGGATCAGCATGGTGGGGGAGAAGCCGATGCCGTCCAGCGCCAGGGGCAGCAGGAACGTGCCGATGGCCGAGCCGACGCGGCTGAGGCCGTTGAGCAGGCCGACGCCGGAGCTGCGCAGGTCGGTGGGGAACAGCTCCGGCGGGTAGACCTGGTCGAGGTTCACGGCGGCGGACATGGTGAACGTGAACACCAGGAACAGCGGGAAGACCAACGCGGTGGGCGCGTCGGGCCAGATCGCCATCGGCGCCATCGTCGCGATGAGGACCACGAACGACCAGATCGTGAGCCCGCGCCGCGACATCTTCGCCACCAGCCACAGGCCGCCGAGACTGCCGGCGAGCAGGAACAGGTTCAGCAGGCCGTCGCTGGTCGTGTCCTCCTCGCCGACCCCCATCTTCAGCAGCACCAGCGGCAGGAACGTGTAGATGGCGAAGTAGGGCACCACCTGGGCGTTGTAGAAGATCGTGCCGAACGCCGTGTTGCGCCAGTACTTCTTGCCGAACAGCTCGCGGTAGCGCACGCGCCGCGCCGCGACGTGGTTGCGCACGAGGTCTTCGAACGCCTCGACGTCGCCGCGCAGCCGCTCGACGACCGCTCGCGCCTGGTCGACGCGGCCCTGCGACAGCAACCACCGCGGCGACTCCGGCACACCGATGCGCAGCAGCACCACGGCGATCGCGGGGATGCTGCTCGACGCGAGCAGCCAGCGCCACGACTCGCCACCGAGGCTCACGACGTAGTTGCCGAGGAAGAACGCCGCGACGTAGCCGACCGTCCACAGCACGGTGAGCGAAGCCAGCAGCCCGCCGCGGTACTTGCGGGGCACGAACTCCGCGACGAGTGTCGGCCCGAGTGCGTAGTCGGCGCCGATGCCGATGCCGATCAACAGTCTGAGGATGAACAGCTGCGTCGGGCTGGTCACGAAGAACTCGGCGGCCGACGCGACGGCGATCAACAGGAAGTCCACTGTGTACAGCCGCTGGCGGCCGATCTTGTCCGCCGCCCAGCCGACGACGATGCTGCCGAGGAAAATCCCGATCAGCGCCGACGCGCCGAGCAGCCCCTCCCACACCGTGCCGAACCCGAGCTGCGCCGCGATCAACGGCAGGGCGATGCTGATGATGCCGAGCTCGTAGCCGTCGGAGTAGTTGGCGCAGAAGGTCAGCGCGGTGATGCGGAGGTGGAAGCGGTTGAGCGGGACGTCGTCGAACCCTGCAGAATTTGACGCTGCGGACCCTCCTCCCTCTTTACGCGGGGAGGAAGAGGTCTTGCTCTGCGGCATAGTCTTCGAAGCCTTCCAGTCGTTGCCGGGCCAGGGCGCCGGCCGCGTCGGCCATCGCCTCGACGAGCGCCACGGTCAGGGAGGTGACCGCGGCGTGGGAGTCGAACACGAACTCGGAGGCGACGCCCGCGTGCAGCACGTCGTCGGCGAGCGGGGTGAGCGCCGAGACGGGCCGGTCCGTGATCAGGAGGGTGCGCAGGCCCAGTGCGCGAGCCTGCTCGAGGGCCGCGGCGCTCTCCCGGGGGTAGCGGGGGAGCGCGACGAGGACGAGCGTCCGGGCGCCAAGCCGGTGGGCGTGGCGCAGGGCGTCGCCGAAGACGCTGCCGGGGTCCGTGAGCAGGCGGACGTCCGGGTGGATCTTGGTGGCGAGATAAGCGAACGACGCGGCCTGCGCGGCCGAGACGCGGTAGCCGGCGACGACGAGCGGCACCGAGTCCATGAGCGTCGCGGCGATCGCGCGCAGCCGTGTGTCGTCGGCCAGCTGCGCGCGCAGGGCGGTGAGGTTGCGCAGGTCGGCGTCGATGGCGTCCTGGAACTTGTTGCCGCCGCACTCCGGCTCGGGCTCGGCCGCGGCCTCGCGCAGGTAGCGGCGGAACCCGGCATAGCCGTCGAAGCCGAGCAACGCGACGAACCGCGTGACCGACGGCTGGCTGACCTGCGCGTACTCCGCGAGCTCGCCGCTGGTGAGCGCTGCCGCCTCCGCCGCGTGGTCGGTGAGGTAGCTGGCGATGCGCCGCTGCGCGGGGGTGAGCCGGTGGGCGGTGAGCAGCTCGTGCAGCGACCGGGACAACCCGGGCCTCCCGTCCTTGCGTTGATCGCGAATGAATAGTTTCATGTCACCATAGGAATGAATGAAAACTTGTCAAGAGGGGTGGCGATGACCGACTCCAGCCGCATCGAGATCAGCGGGTCCGGCCTCCGCTGCGCCGACGTGGTCCGCCTGGCTCGTCTCAGCGCGTGGACGGAGCTGGCGCCCGAAGCCGTGACCGGCGCCGCGGCGAGCTACGAACTGGCGGTGGAGCTGGGCGCCAAGCGCGCGGTCTACGGCCGCACGACCGGCGTCGGCGCGAACCGGCACACGGTCGTCGACCCGGAGTCGGCTGACCACCACGGGTTGCGCTTGCTGCGCAGCCACGCCGGCGGGACGGGCGAGCCGCTGGCGGACGAGGTCGTGCGCGCCGTGATGGCGGTCCGGCTCAACCAACTGGCGGCCGGGGGCAGCGGTGTGCACCCGCGGCTGCTGCGTGCTTTGGAGACGGCGTTGCGGGTCGGGGCTCTGCCTCTGGTGCACTCGCGCGGCGCCATCGGCACCGGCGACTTGACCGCGTTGGCCGAGGTCGCCCTGACACTGGCCGGTGAGCTCCCGTGGGCCGCCGGCGACCTCGACCCGCTGCCGATCAGCCCGGGCGACGCGCTCGCGTTCATCTCCAGCAACGCCGCCACTCTCGCCGAGGCCGTCCTGGCCTGGCACGACCTGCGCCGGCTGCTGTCCGCTTCCCATGTGGTGACGGCTCTGACCTTCTGCGCGCTCGGCGGCTCCGCCGAGGCCTATTCGGCGCGCGTCCACGCCGCCCGCCCCCACCCCGGCGCCGTGTTCTGCGCCGCCGAACTCCGCCGGCTGCTGTTCGAAGGCGATGAGGTCGTAGAGGGCCGCCGCCTGCAGGACCCGTTCGGCCTGCGCGCTTTCCCCCAGGTCCAGGGCCCGGCCCTCGACGCGGCGGCCTCGGTGGAGCGGGTCCTGGACATCGACATCAACGCCGCGGCCGAGAACCCGCTGATCGACGTGGAAACCCAGCAGGCCTACCACCACGGCCAATTCTCGACGGCCCACGTCGCACTGGCTTTCGACCACCTGCGCGCCGCTCTGCACCACGTCGCCGAGCTGTCCACCGCCCGCCTCGGCGACCTCGTCGAGCCGGATCTCAGCGGCTTGCCCCCATTTCTCGCCCAGGGCCCCGCCGGAAGCTCCGGAATCATGATCCTGGAATACGTCGCCCGCGACGCCCTGGGCACCCTCCGCCACGCCTCGTCCCCCGTGACGCTCGGCACCGCGGTCATCTCCCGCGGCCTCGAGGACCACGCGAGCTTCTCCACGCACGCCGTCCGCAGCACGGTCGCCGCGACCGCCGCCTACCGCACCGTCCTGGCCTGCGAACTCCTCGCCGCCGTGCGCGCCCTGCGCCTCTCCGGGGTCGCGCTGCCGAACACCCCGCTGCGCGAAGCCTTCCGCCTCGCGGAGGGCGCTCTGCCCTATATCGCGGAGGACCACCCGCTGAGCGCCGAGATCAGCCTGGCGGAACGGTTGCTGGACCGGCTCGCTGCGCTGTGATGACTTCGCCTCAAAGACGGGATTTCCCTCGCGAGTTGGCGCTGGGACCGGGTCATGCCCGAACGTCATCGCCGGTGGCGGCGTTCTTGAGATGACCTGAGGCGCTGGTTAGCCTGGCCGCACCCGAGTCACGTGGGCGGCCCGTCGGTGTTCGCGGTGCGGCGTTCTTGGGACTGGAACGTCGAGGACAAGCGCGGTACCGCGGAGGACGGGCATGGAACTGCAGCCAAGGCAACAGGCGGGCAGGCTCGTGACCGAGGAGTGCGGCTCGCGGTGAGCGGCCGAGCGGAAGGCGCCGACCAAGCAGCGACCACCGAACCGACACCCCACCCCGCGATCACCCGTCGCGAACGGCACCGCAGAACCGACCCGACCGGGCCTGGCACCTCGCGCTGGGCGCGGCAGCCCGGGCTCGGCGTGGCGGGCCTGCTGCCCGTGGTCGTGGTCGCGGTGCTGATCGCCGCCGGGGCCGGGGGTGCGGAGTCGTCGTTGCTGGTGTTGGCGCCGATCGTGACGTTCGCGTTGCCGGTGGTCTCGATGATCGCGTTCTGGTGGGAGGACTGGCCGGGCACGCGGCTCGGGCCGGACTGGGCGGGGTGGGCGGACCTGGCGCTCATCGCGGCGGGCGGGATCGCGCTCACGTTCTTCGGCGAAGCCGTGGTGGGGCACCTGTCGTTCGCCGCGATCTTCGACCCGACGCCGGAGAACCTCGAGCTGAGCACGTTCCCCGTGACGTTGCCGCTCGCGGGCGCGGCGTTCGTGGTGATGCTCGAGTTGACGCTGGTGAGCGAGCACTGGCCGCTGCGGTTGTGGCTCAAGCCCATCCCGGGCGGGATCTGCGCGGTGGTGTTGTCGTGGGCGATCTCGATCCTGCTCTACGTGCTGCTGCTCGGCGGAACCCCGTTCAAGGGCGGCGGCCACGGCCTGCTCGACCCCGGCGTGTTCGGCGCGGTGCTCACGTTCATCGGCGTGTGGCAGGTGCTGCTGTTCGTGATGTGGCGGGGCTGGCCGTTCCACCACCTGCGAACGCAGTGGGTGCGATTCGTCTGCGCGAATGTCGCGACGATCGGCGCCGGCATCCTCACGTACGTGTTCCTGCAGCGCTTGCCCGTTCCGACGTTGTCCGCGCTCGCCGGCGACTTCGTGGCCGCGGGGCTCGTGGTCGGCATGCTCTTCGAAGACGCCCTGCCGGCGCGCTGGCCCGCGTGGCTCCAACGGACGGTGTCCTTGCTGCTGACGCTGGCCCTCGCCGCGGTGCTGCACGTGGTCCTGCTGGCGCTGGCCGAAGAACTGCACTGGAACCGCGGCACGCCGATCGGCTGGGTCGGCCACGTCACCCTCAACGCCATCGGCGTGTCGGTGATCCTGCACGTCGCGATCGGCCGCCGCTGGCCGCTCGCGCGCAAGAACTGAGAGCTACGCGGGTTTGCGCGCGACGTAGTAGAGGTCCATCACGTCGTCGGGACGCTTGCCGGTGGCCACGTCGGTGAAGCCCGCCTTCGCGAGGCGGGCCAGCGCGTCCTGCTCGCCCCACATCGTGCCGAGGCCGACGCCGCCCTGGGCGAGGGAGACGCTCATGCAGTAGAAGACGGAGAACGTGTACAACGCGGGCGCGAGCGGGTGCGCGATGTTGTCCTCGAGCCGCGTCGAGCACGCGGTGTCCTGCATGAGGTAGGTGCCGCCGGGGCGCAGCACGCGGTGGATGGCCGCGAGGACATCGTCGGGCGCCGCGGAGTCGTGGATCACGTCGAAGGTGGTGACGAGGTCGTACTCGCCTTCGAGACCGGTGGCGTCGGAGACGGCGAACGACGCGTTCGTCAGCCCCCAGGCCCGCGCTTCTTCCCGCGCGGCGGCGATGCCGGCTTCGGAGACGTCTACGCCGGTGAAGGTGCTGGCGGGGAACGCGCGCGCCAGGAGGTTGACGGCGTGGCCCTGGCCGGTGCCGACGTCGAGCACTGCGATCCCGCGGGTCAGCTGCTCTGCCAGGCCGGGCGCGAGCGGCAGGACGGTGGTGAGCAGTTCGGCGTCGAAGGTGCGCGCGGACTCTTCGCCCTGCAGCTTCTGGAACCGCGGGTACGCCGAGTACGGCACGCCGCCGCCGTCCTTGAACGCGGCCACCACCTGCTGCTCGACCTCACCCATCATCGCGAGGTACTGCAGCATCGAGGCCTGGTTGCCCAGGCCCGCGGCGCGGGTGAGCGACGCGGCGTGCTCGGCCGGCAGCGTGTAGCGACGAGTCTCGGGGTCGTAGGAGACGATGCTGCCGACTGTCATCGCGGCGAGCCATTCCCGGACATAACGCTCGTTCAGAGCGGCGGCTGCGGCGATCTGCTCGCTCGTCGACGGGGCCAGGCCGGCCAGCACGTCGAACAGGCCGGTCTGGTGCCCGACGCTCACCTGCAGGGCGAGGCACGCCTCGTTGAGCATCGTCGTCATGCGCTCGGCGAAGGCCGGTGTCTCGGTCACTGCCGCTCTCCTCTTGTCGTGGTCCACTGTGGACGAAAGGTCATGGCGAGCCTACGCCGAGGAGAGTTTCCGGGTCAGCGCATGGGCTTCGCGCAGCAGCAGCGCGCCCAGCTCGGTGAGCCGGTCCGGCGGGAAGCGGAACTGCACACCCGTCAGCGAAAGCGCCCACGCCGGCGCGCCCGAGCGGCCGAACACCGCGGCCGCCAGCCCCCAGCTGCCCTCGACGACGAGGCCCGGGTTGAGCGAATAGCCCGTCTCGCGGGTGCGCGCGATGCGGGCGCGGAGCTCGTCCGCGCTGTGCGCCGCGCCCCACCTCTGCGTCAGGTCGACGCGGCCGAGGTACTCGTCGATGTCGCGGTCGGGCAGGAAGGACAGCACGACGAGCCCCGCCGAGACGACGCCGAGGGGAAAGCGCGCGCCCTCGTACAGGACGAAGGAGCGGATCGGGAAGCTGCCGTCCTCGCGGAGGAGACACACGGTTTCGTCGCCCCGGCGGGCGGAGAAGAACGCGCTCTCGCCCGTGGCCTCGGCCAGGCGGTGGACGCTCGCGCGCGCGTGCTCGGTCACGTCGTAGCGCTGGGCGGCGACCTCGCCGAGCAGGTACAGCTCCGGGCCCAGGTGCCACTGCCCGGTGCGCTGGTCGCGGTCCACGAACCCCTCGTCGCCCAGCGCGGTGAGCAGGCGGTGCGCGGTCGGGCGGGCCAGGCCGGCGGCGCGCGCTACCTCGGTGGTCGTGGAGCCCTGGCCGTGGGACAGCGCGCGCAGCACCGCGGCCGCGCGGCCGACGAGGTGGTCCGGGGCGTTGCTCATGCTCTGCAGCTTACGTTCCCACGTTCACTGAGTGAACGCCGCTCCCGACCGGTGACCGCCGGGCGAGAGGCCCGCGCGACGTCGTTGACCAGGCGCAAACTCATGCTCTTGAGTGATCCCGTCCGATCATTCAGTGGACGGGAGGAACACCTTGCCGACGATCTACCCCAGCGCAGCCGAAGCGCTCGCGGGCGTGCTCACCGACGGCGCGACCCTCGCCGTGGGCGGGTTCGGCCTGAGCGGCAACCCGACGGACCTCATCGAGGCCGTGCGCGACTCCGGTGTGCGCGACCTGACCGTGGTGTCCAACAACATGGGCGTCGACGGCCAGGGCCTCGGGATCCTGCTCGAGAACCACCAGGTGTCCAAAGTGGTCGCTTCCTACGTCGGCGAGAACAAGCTCTTCGCCCGCCAGTTCCTCGACGGCGAGCTGGACGTGGAGCTCGTCCCGCAGGGCACCCTCGCCGAACGCCTGCGCGCCGGCGGCTCCGGCATTCCCGCGTTCTACACGCCGACGGGCGTCGGCACCCCGGTGGCCGACGGCAAGCCCCACGCGGAGTTCGACGGCCGGACCTACGTGCTCGAACGCGGCATCGTCGCCGACGTATCGCTGGTCCACGCCCACACGGCCGACCGCGCCGGCAACCTCACGTACCGCTTGGCAGCCCGCAACTTCAACCCGCTCGTCGCCGCCTGCGGACGGGTCTGCCTCACTGAAGCGGAGATCCTGCCGGACGACTTCGTCGACCCGGAAAACGTGATGACGCCGGGCGTGTTCGTCCAGCGCCTCGTCCTCGCGAGGCAACGGGAAAAGGCCATCGAGAAACGCACCGTCCGCCCGAAGGAGGTGGCCTGCGCATGAGCTGGACCCGCGACGAAATGGCCGCCATCGCCGCCCGCGAACTGCGCGACGGCGACTACGTGAACCTCGGCATCGGCATCCCGACACTGGTCGCGAACCACGTGCCCGACGACGTCCACGTCACGCTGCAGAGCGAAAACGGCATCCTCGGCCTCGGCCCGTTCCCGGTCGAGGGCGAGGAGGACGCCGATCTCATCAACGCCGGCAAGCAGACCGTCACCGTGGCCCCGGGCGCGAGCTTCTTCGACTCGGCCACGTCGTTTGCCATGATCCGCGGCGGCCACATCGACCTGGCGCTGCTGGGCGCGTTGCAGGTCGCCGCCAACGGGGACCTTGCCAACTGGAGCGTCCCCGGCACGATGGTCAAGGGCATGGGCGGCGCGATGGACCTGGTCGCCGGCACGAAACGCGTGGTCGTGCTGACCGATCACGTCACGAAGGACGGCGAGCCGAAGCTGGTGTCGCGCTGCACGCTTCCGCTGACCGGCACCGGCGTGGTCGATCGCGTCATCACCGACCTCGCCGTCCTCGACATCACCCCGCACGGCCTGCGGCTGGTGGAAGTGGCGCCAGGGGAGGACGCGGCCGGCGTTCGGGCGCGGACCGGTGCCCCGGTGGTGTGAGACGTGTCTTCGGCAGATCCATCGCGGCTGATTCCCGGCGCCGACCCGGTGTCGTTGCGGGTCAGAAGGCCAGTGACACCGGGTATGCCGCCGCGAGGAGCACGATCACCACGCCGTTGAGGATCCGGTAGTCGCGCAGGATGCCGATGAACTCGCGGATCGTGGCGCTCGGCACGTAGTACCAGGCGGTGTGGGAGCCGACGACCTGGCCGTTGACCTTGAGGCGCCGTGCCAGCATCGCGGTGCGGAAGGCGTGGAAGTTGTTGGTGATGAGCAGGCAGTGGTAGCCGGGTTTGCGCTCGGTCATGAGCTCGCGGCTGTAGATCAGGTTCTCGCGCGTGGTCGTGGAACGGGCCTCCAGCACGATCTCCTCGCGCGGAATGCCTTGCGCCACCAGGTAATCGGCCATCGCCTCGGCTTCCGGCTGCGTTTCGTCGGCACCCTGACCGCCGGATGTGACGAGCGTGGGCGCCGCTCCTCGCGCGACCCCCGCGTCGTACAACGCCCGCCCCCGGTCAAGCCGGCTGGCCAGCAACGGCGGCACCGCACCGCGGATCAGCCGCGACCCGTGCACCACGATGAAATCCGCGCCCTTCGGTGGCCGCAGCAGCCCGTACCCCACCGAACACAGCACGAACGCGGCGAACGCGAGGCTGAGGTAACCGAGCACAATGGACACACTGATGATCACCACCTCCGCCGCGCGCGGCACCGGGTTCTTCCCCAGCACCAGCAACGCGGGCGCGAAGGCGAACATCGCCAGCCCCGCGAGCAGCGACAGCAGGTTCCCCAGCCGCCGCCCCTCGCGGCGCACCATCTGCAGCCCGTTGAGCACCAGGAACGCCGGCAGCAGCACCGCGACCACGAGGAAGAACGCGATCGCCAGCGTGCTGCCGTCGACCACGTCGTGCACCGCGGGGATGTCCAGCAGCGCGAAGATCACGCCGATCGCGAGGAACAACAGCCCGGCCAGCAACAGCACGCCGTTCAGCAACCGCCGCCGCTCGAAGCGGAAGCTGATCGCGAAGCCGGCGAAGAACGGGATCGACGTGAGCAGGTAGGCCACGCTCAGAAGATAAGGCGATCATGGCCGGGCAGGCGGCCCGAGTGGCTTCCCGTTCGAGTGAACCGGGCGGGTCAGCCGCACCAGCCCCAGTCGCTGGCGTAGTAGGGAAATTGCCACTGCCGTAGCCGCCCGCGCCGCTTTGGGCACCGCGACCCCGGGCCCGAAGCCGATGGTCGTCGCCAGAAAGGCGCCGGCGACCACGAGAACGCGCTTGAAGATGGTGAGTTCTTCCCTTGCCCGCCGGACCTCGGCGAGCGCGCTCACTGTGCCCGCCACGGCAGTCCCAGGTGCGTGTTCAGCGTCATTTCACCCATGTGTCGGAAAACCGGCGAGGCAGCCGGCTGTCGTCATCCGGCCTGAAGTGCCTTCGCTGCCGGGTAGCCTCGACGCCGTGATCCACCACGTGCAAGTGGCCTGCCCGGCCGGGGCGGAGGACGCGCAGCGCGCCTTCTACACCGGGGTGCTCGGGTGGCCCGAGCTGCCGAAACCGCCGCTGCTCGCCCGGCGCGGCGGCTGCTGGTTCCGCGTGCCCGGTGTCGGCGGGCCGGACGGGGAGCTCCACATCGGCGTCGAACAGGACTTCCGGCCCGCGGCGAAGGCCCACCCGGCGTTCGTGGTTGACGTGGACGCCACGGCGGAGGCGGTGGCAGCCGCCGGGCACCGGGTGGTGTGGGCGGATCCGGCGGAGATCCCCGGCCGGCGCCGGTTCCACACGTTCGACGCGGTGGGTAACCGTCTCGAGTTCCTGGAAGGCTGATGCAGAAAACCGTCGCGTTGGCCGGTGGCGTGGTGCTGGGCGTCGGCACTTACCTGACGCAGCTGACTCCGTTCGGCTGGACGACCAACTCGATCGCGACCTGGTCCGCGCTCGCCTTCCTCGTCGGCTGCGCCGGCGGCCGGCCGTCGTGGCGGGTCGCCGCGGCGGCGGTGGGTTCGCTGCTGCTGGCGCTCGTGGTCTGGTACGGCGTGGCCCAAGCCGTGAACGGCCTGTATTCGGCGAGTGCGCTGGTCACCGCCGCGGTGTGGGCGGCGGGTGCGGTGCTCGCGGGGATCGTTTTCGGCCTCGGCGCGGCGTGGTGGCGGCACCGGCCGGACAGCCGGCGCGGCGCCGTCGGCCTCGCGCTGCTCGTCGCGCTCTTCGCGGTGGACGGGCTGTACCGGCTCGTGGTCCTCGGCTCGCCCGGCGCCGGCGTGACGATGCTGGTCGTGGCCGCGGTGCTGCTCGCCCTCCTCAGCCGACGTTCGTGGCGGCCCGCCGCGGCCACCCTGCCGCTCGTGGCCCTCGGCGCCGGCGGTTACGCCTTGCTGGGCTTGGTGCTCGGCGGCGCTTCGTAGAACTTCAGGAACATCGCGACCCCGGACTCGATCACGTCGGGCGAACCGGGCTGCACGCACAGCGCGTACAGCTGGCTCACCGCCGCGGCAGGGTCGGGAATCCGGATGCCCGGCAACGCGCGCACCGCG
Source organism: Amycolatopsis sp. NPDC051372 (assembly GCF_040682095.1). Classification (NCBI taxonomy): domain Bacteria; kingdom Bacillati; phylum Actinomycetota; class Actinomycetes; order Pseudonocardiales; family Pseudonocardiaceae; genus Amycolatopsis; species Amycolatopsis sp. NPDC051372. The sequence continues at coordinate 159,082 of NZ_JBFBAF010000016.1, read as the reverse complement.
GTTTCGAGCACTCGCCGCAGCTCCGCCGGCACGCAGCCGAGCCACGCCGCGGTGTCGTCGGGGAACCGCTTCGCCTCCGCCGGACTACCCGCCCTCGTCGTCCGCGGCGGTTTCGACGCCGCCGGACTCCCCGTCGGCATCCAGCTCACCGCCGCGCCGTGGCGCGAAGAACTGCTGCTGGACACCGGCGAGCTCGTGCAACGGCTGACCGGGGCCGTGCAGCACCGGTGGCCGGAAAACGTGAACACCACAGAAAAGGAGAGCCCGAATGTCGTACCTCAACGGTAGCCACCACATCACCATGTCGGTGGCCGGCGCGCAGGAGGACGTCGACTTCCACGTGAACGTCCTCGGCCTCCGCCTGATCAAGCGGACCGTGCTGTTCGACGGCAAGATCCCGATCTACCACCTCTACTACAGCAACGCCGACGGTGACCCGAGCGCCGTGCTCACCACGTTCCCCTTCGGGCAGGCCGGGATCAACGGCCGCCGCGGCACCAACCAGGCGCGCGAGGTGCTGCTCGCCGTCCCGTCGGGTTCGTTGAACTTCTGGGCCGACCGCCTGAAAGACCGCGCGGCCGACGTGCACGACGCGACCGTGTTCGACCGCCGCCGCGTGCTGTTCCGCCACCCGTGCGGCATCGAGTACCAGCTCGTGGAGGTCGACGACGACCCGCGGCGCGGCTTCACCGGCGCCGGCGTGCCGCAGGAGTACGCGATCCACGGCATCTACGGCGTCGGCGTGCACGTGACCGGCCCGGACACCGCCGTGGAGTTCGCCGCCAACCACCTCGGCGCGCGAGAAGGCCTGGCCGAGGGCGACCGGTTCGCGCTGGAGGCGGGCCGATCCGGGCTCGGCGGCGCGGTCGAGCTCGTGGTCAACCGCACCGACGGCCCGGGCACGTGGATCTACGGCGCCGGCACCATCCACCACTTCGCGTGGAACGCCGACAACCTCAAGAACCAGGACGAGCTGAAGTTCGAGATCGAGGGCGCCGGGTACACGGATCTGTCGGAACTGCGGGACCGCAAGTACTTCAAGTCGATTTACGTCCGGTCGCCGGGCGGCGCGTTGTTCGAGCTCGCCGTGACGCACAACGAGGGCGGCTGGGATTGCGACGAGTCACCGCAGGAGCTCGGTAAGCGCTTCCAGCTGCCGGACCAGTTCGAGTCCCGCCGCGACGAGATCCTCGGCCGGCTGGAACCGATCGACATCTGAACGCGTGGGGCCGGGCACGAGCCCGGCCCCCGTGGCGCTCACTCGTGGTGGCGGGTCGCGGCCTCGTCGACCTCACGCCAGATGGTCGGCGCCGTCGGCCTGCGGATCTCCTCCAGCACGTGGCCGACGAGGCCGACGGCCCGCGCCATCACGCCGATGCCGCGCGCGGCCCGCCAGTCGATGCCCAGCCGCGACGCGATGGCGCCGATCGCGCCGGTGACGTTGACCGGGAGCTCCTTGCCCAGCGCGGTTCCCGCCTGGCGCGCGACTTCCCGGATCAACGCGACCTCCGGCCCGGTGAGGCCGGCCTCGTCGAGCAGCGTGAACAGCCGTTCCGCGCGCGGATCGAGCGGCTTGTGGATGGGGTGGCCGATGCCGGGGATGAGCCTCTTCGCGGCGACGAACCGTTCGACGATCGCGCCCGCCTCCGCGGCGAGGTCGCCTTCGAGGTCCGCTTCCTGAACGTAGCGCGCGGCCCCTTCGATGGACCCGACGAACGTCGTCCCGAGCCCGAGCAGCCCGGCCGCGACCGCGCTCTGCAAGGAATCCGGCGCCCCGTAGTGCGTCAGCCGCGAAGCGATGGCGCTCGGCGTCATGCCGTGTTCGACCAGGCTGACGGTCAGAGCGTTGAACACAGTGGACTCGCCCGGCGTCGGCAGGCGGCCCGTCAGCTCCAGGAACCCCATGTCGCCCAGGTCGACCTTGCCCACGAGGTCGTCGACCAGGTCGTGGCCGAACACCGTGATGCTCTTCGAGGTGCTCCAGCTGATGTCGGAGCGGAACTCCGGTGAATCACCCAACATGCGTGTTCCTTCCTTCGACGCTCAGGCTTGCTTCTCGAGCTCGCTGCGGACGACCTTCCCGGACGCGTTGCGCGGCAACGTCTCCGGCGCGACGAACCGGATCTCGCGGGGCCGCTTGTACTTCGCCAGCCGTTCGCCGCACAGCTCGATCAGGTCTTCTGCGGTCAACGTTTCGGCGGCGCGCGCCACGAACGCGACCGGCACCTCACCCCACGTCGGGTCGGCGCGGCGGACGACAACGGCTTCGAGCACATCGGGGTGTCGCAGCAGGGCGCGCTCGATCTCGGCGGGGTAGATGTTCTCGCCGCCGCTCTTGATCAGGTACTTCGCACGGTCGACGAAGTCCAGCGTGCCGTCGGGGTTGCGCACGAAGACGTCGCCGAGGTGGAACCAGCCGCCGCGGAAGTCGTGCGCGGTGGTGGCCGGGTCGTTCCAGTAGCCGCTGAACACCGTGGGCCCGCGCATGCAGATTTCGCCGGGTTCGCCGTCGGCGACGTCGTGATCTGCCGGGTCGACGAGCCGGATTTCGCAGTAGCCGCTCTGCACTTTGGACAGTGACCGCGGTTCCACTCCGACGGCGAGCGCGTCGCCCGAACACGGCGGGCACCCGGTTTCGGTGGTGCCGAAGGTGTTCGCGAACGGCGCGTCGAGCAGCGCGGTGATCTCGGCGATCTCGTCCGGCCCGATGAGGTCCGGCATCACCCCGCACAAACGCACTCCGGCGGGCGTGATCTGCTTGTCCCGCAAGGTGTCCGCGAAGCGCCGGACGGTGCCGGGCATGAGCAGCAGCCACCCGAGCCGTTCGGTGGCCACGACGTGGGCGAGCTCGGCCGCGTCGAACCCGTCGACCACCACGACCTTGCCGCCGCTGATGAGCGTGCTCACCGAGTTGTCGAACGCGCCCATGTGGCTCAACGGCGACCAGGCGACGAACGCGTCGTCACCCGCGAGGCCGTACTCCGCGCGGGTCGCGGAACTGCGCGCGATCTCGGCGCGGTGACTGATGGCCGCGCCCTTCGGCACGCCGGTGGTGCCGCTGGTGTAAATAATGATCAGGACGTCTTCCGGCCGCGCGGCGGACGGTCCGGCCCACGGGGTCGTCGCCACGAGTTCCGCTTCGAAAGCCTCGCCGAGCTGCAGCCGCGGCCGGGAACCCAGTGGTGCGGCGAACTTCTCGTCGGCTCGCGGCGACGTCACCAGCACCGTGGGTTCGACGAGGTCGAGGCAGGCCACGAGCTCGTCCGCGCCGGCCCGCAGGCCGGGGCACGCGACGATCGCACCCAGCAGCGCCACGGCGAGCGTGATCTCGAGGTACTCGGTGCGGTTCTCCGAAACGAGTGCCACCCGGTCGCCGCGCCGCACGCCCCGGCTCGCGAGCAGCGCGGCGACCCGGCGGCTGCGCTCGGCCAGCTCCCCGTAGGTCACCTGCCGCTCGCCGGACTGCAGCGCGACGCGGCCGGGGTGCGTCCGGGCGCGGTCTTCGAAGAGCGTGCCCACCGTGCTGCCGGCGGCGTCGAGCACGAGGTTTCCCGTTGTCATGCGCGGTTCCCGTTCAGATCAGGGCCGAACCGGTGCGGCCGGACTCGGTGACGACGTCTTCGGTCGCGTGGTGCGGGCGCACCAGCAGCACTCCGCCGATGCCGATCAAGCTCGTCAGCGCCATCCAGCCCGCGATCGCCCAGGGACTGCCGTGCAGCCAGCCCAGCAACGCCGTGGCGATCAGTGGCGCGAGGCCACCACCCACCACGGTGCCGCCTTCGCGGCCGACGGAGATGGCGCTGTAGCGGCTGCGCGTGCTGAACAAACCGGCGAAGTAGCCGGCCTGGATGGCGTCGGTCGCCGCTCCGGCACCGGCGATCCCGACCGTGACGGCGATGATCACCGGCGCGACGCCCTTGCTGTCCACGAGCAGGAAGAACGGGAACGCGAACAGGGCCTGGAAGAGCAGGCTGACGATCATCACGCGGCCGAAGCCGAAGCGATCGCCGAGGTGGCCGTAGACCGGGCCGAGCACGCACGCGACGGCGGCGCCGATGACCGTGGCCCACAGGATCTGCGATTTGCCGAGGCCGAGTTGCTTGGTCGCGTAGGTGAGGATGAAGACGGAGACGATGTTGAACGTGGCGTTCTGGCCGACCCGCATGAGGAAGATCGCGAGCATGTTGCGCGGTTGCTTGAACGCTTTGACCAGCGGCGCGCGCTCCTGCTCGCCGGCCTGCTTGATGCGGGCGAACTCACGCGTCTCCGGCAGGCCCTTGCGCACCCACAAGCCCACGCCGACGAGGATGACGCTGAGCAGGAACGGGATGCGCCAGGCCCACGACAGCAGCTGGTCGTTGTTCACCAGCGCGCCGATCACGACGTAGACGACCGACGCGAGGATCAGCCCCACGAACACGGCGCTGGACAGGAACCCGCCCCAGAACCCGGGCCGGCTGCTGCCGTTCTCCTTGGTCAGCAGCGCGGCGCCGCCCCACTCACCGCCGGTGCCGATGCCCTGCACGATCCGCAGCACCACCAGCAGGATCGGGGCCAGCGCGCCGATCTGCCCGTACGTGGGCAGCAGGCCGACGGCCAGCGTCGCCAGGCCCATGGCGAGCAGCGTGATGACCAGCGCGTTCTTGCGCCCGATGCGGTCGCCGACGTGCCCGAAGATCGCCCCGCCGAGCGGGCGGGCGACGAACCCGGTGGCGAACGTGGCGAACGACAGCAGTGAACCGTTGAGCGAGCCGGCGGACGGGAAGAACAGGCTCGGGAAGATCAACGCGGAAGCCGTGCCGTAGAGGAAGAAGTCGTACCACTCGATCACGGTGCCGAACGTCGCGGCGATGGTCGCCCGTCTGGTCAGGTGTGCCGACTGTTCGTTGGTTCGCACGCCGAGCCTCCTCGTTGAGCCGGAGCAGTGCTAAAATTTCGCCTAGCGAATAGTTTTCCGCTAGGCGGCAAACGGAGATTAGGAAGGGCAGCGCGACGATGTCAAGCGCGGACAAGGAACAGTTCGTCACCTCGCTGGCCAGGGGATTGACCGTGTTGCGGGCGTTCGGTCCCGATCAGCCCGAAATGTCCCTGAGCCAGGTCGCCGCCGCGACGGGCCTCAGTCCGGCCGCCGCGCGCCGCTTCCTGCTCACCCTCGTGGAGCTCGGCTACCTCGCGCAGGTCGACAAGCGGTTCGTCCTCACGCCGCGCGTGCTGGAACTCTCGGCGGGCTACACCCGCGCGATGAACCTGAGCAGCCTGGCGCAGCCGCTGCTGCAACGCGTCCGCGACGAAACCGGCGACAGCGTTTCCTTGACGGCTCTGGCGGGCACGGACATCCTCCACGTCTGCCACGTGCAGACGGACCGGTTGATGCGCTTCGCGATTACTCCCGGGGCTCGGGTGCCGGCTTATGTCAGCGCTTCCGGTCGCGCGATCCTGGCGCACGAGCGTCCGGCTGTGGTCGATGCTTTTTTCGTCGCCGCCACGCTCGCCCCGCGGACGGCCTCCACGATCACCTCTGCCGAGTCGCTGCGCGGTTCGCTGGCCCAAGCCCGCCAAGACGGCTACGCGGTGGTCGTCGACGAGCTCGACGTCGGCATCACCGCGCTGGGCTGCCCAGTGTTCGGCGGCTCGGTGGTCGCCGGTGTCAGTTGCTCGACGGTGTCGGGCTACCTGCCGGTGGACGAGTTCGTGGCCACGCGGCTGCCTTTGCTGAAAGAACTGGCTTCACGGCTGGGGGAAGCGTTCGAACGCTTTCCGGCGTTGCTGCACTCGTTCGAAATGCACTGAGAAGGGCGAGCTGCAAGCATGATGGTCGCCCGAGCGATCGCCGCGGCCGCCGTGTCCGTCCACGAAGGCCGGCCGAAGGAATTCTGGGCCGCCGACGCCCACAGCTGACGCGTCGAGCTCTGCCACGGGTTTCTCTCTGGGCGGAGTGGGCACCATCTCTCCCGCCGGAATCGCCGTGGTCCGAAAAGGTTGCGTCCCAGCCTCGATTTCCCCTGCCTGGTCCAACACTTTCGTCGGTCCTTGTTGACGACCGGTCCAGACCTAGTACTTTCGGCCGGCCGAACCCACCGAATGGTGTAGGCCATCTCGGGGGTCTTCACCCGGCGCCCGTTTCGGGGCCTGAGTCCGTCCTAGGGTGATCTTGCTTAGTGATCTTGATCCCGGGTCTTTTCTCAGGAGGGGAACACCTGTGCCCAAACTTCCACGCACGCTCAGCAGAACCCTGGCCGCGGCGGGCACCTTGTGCGCGCTCACGGTGGCGACGGCCGTGCCGGCTTTCGCGGCCGAGCCGGCGCCGTCGACGGTCGAGCAGGACGTGACGCAGCTGTACCAGGACGTCGTGGACCTGTACGGCGGAATTCCCGCGAGCGCGCGGGCCGGCGTCGACTCGTTGATCGACTCGCCGATCGACCACATCGGCCAGAAGCAGGGCAACGCGAAGCAGAAGCCGGCCGCCGACTGCACCGAGGGCGCGCTGCTGACGTACGCGAACCAGCTCGCCTCGCAGCTCACGCCGGTCGAAGGGCAGGCCTTCGACGCGCTTTCCGCGCTCGGCCAGCTCTACGCGCAGGGCGTCGCCACCGACAAGCAGCCGCAGGTGTTCGGCACCGACGGGCAGTACACGTCGCGCGCCACCTCGGCGATCTCGAAGCTGCGCGGGTTCTGGGACATCGAGAGCTGGAACGTGCAGCTCGTCGCGTGGAAGGGCACCGACCTCGGCAGCCCGGCGAAGATGGCGCAGACCTTCGGCCTCGGCCTTGCGCCGGCACGCGTGAAGGACGCGGCCGCGCTCGCCAACAAGGTGCTCTTCGAGCTGCCAGTGCTGCAGGGCGGCCGCAACCCGCTGCTCACGCTCAACGCGTTCTCCGCGCCCGCCGACAGCTTCGGTGGCAAGCGCGTGATGCTCGGTGACGGCATCCTCGACACCACCAACCTGCTCGGCTTCGACGACGTCGCGGTGGAAGCCGTGCTGGGCCACGAATACGGCCACCAGGTCGACTTCGCCCACGACAACTTCCCGCGCAACGAGTCCGGCGAGATGGGCCCCGACGCGTACGGCGGCTACTTCGTCGCGCACGCCAAGGGTGAGGCGTGGGACGCCCGCACCCAGCAGGAAGTGACCTACCTCAACGCTTCCATCGGCGACTGCCAGCACAGCCACGGCACCCCCGACCAGCGCAAGGCCGCCGGCGCGTGGGGCGAGAAGCAGGCCACGAGCCAGGCCAACCCGAACAAGATCGTCCCCTCCGCGACGATGATCACCAAGTTCCAGAAGGAATACCCGAAGCTCGTTCCGCCGGCCACCGACCAGCCCCAGCTGGCCGCGGCGCACAGCTGATTCCGTGAAACCGCAGCGGGCCGCCTCCGTTCACCGGGGGCGGCCCGCCACGGCATACCGCAAGTGCGTGACGTCCCGATCGGTCAACTGCCGAACCTGCCGCAGCTCGACGCGCGTGTCGTCGAACAGCCGGCGTCCGCCGCCCAGCAACACCGGGACGAGGTGGATCTCCAGCTCGTCCAGCAAATCCGCGCGCAGCAACGCCTGCGCCGCACCGGCGCCGTGCACCAGCACCGCGCGCCCACCCGCGGCGGCTCGCGCCTCGGCCACGCACTCGCCGACGTCGGTGAAGAACCGCGCACTGCCGGGCGGCCGGTCGTCCGGATCGACGTGATGCGTCAGGACGTTGATCGCCACGCCGTCGTGGTGGTCGCCCTGCCACCGCCCGGCCAGCTCGAACGTCCGCCGCCCCGAGATCACCGCGCCGGTCGCCATGGCCTCGCGGTAGATCTGGCCGCTGGGACCGTCCCCGTGGCGGTCGTCCAGCCAGTTGAAAAGCCTCCCGCCGCCCTCGCCGAGCTCCTGCCCGGCCCGATCGTCGGGCCCGGTGACGAACCCGTCGAGCGACATCGACATGTAGAGCCTGATGGGACCGTTCGTGTCGTGCGCCATGTGTTTCCTCCTCGTATCGGTCACAAGTACGTCGAACAGCGTTCCCCGAAATCGACACGGCCCTGATTCAGCTCCTGTGTAGTTGAATCCCAGCAAAATTCTGCGTTGGACTCGCTGATCCGGGCAAGCGAATACTCGACGGCATGGACACCGAGACCATGGACCTCGTCCGCCTGCTGCGGCGCTTCGGCGTGCGCGCGCTGGCGTTGGCGGCGGTCGCGGCGCTCGTGGGCTACACGACGGTGGCCATGGCGCTCGCGCTCGTGGGGTTCGGGCTGCTGTTCGCGCGCCCCAAGGTCAGGAAAGCAGGTGTGCCAGAAGGGCCCGCGCGGCCGGGTTCGTCGGAGCCCGGCCCCGGCCAGCCAGGTGGATCTCGCGGCTGAACGTGGGCTGCTCGATCCGTGCGAACGGCAGGCCGGACCGCTCGGCCACCGGCTCCGGCACGATGCTGACGCCCAGCCCGGCGGCGATGAGCTCCACCAGCAGCGGCATGTGCGTGGCCTCGCAGACGCGGTTCTGCCGCAGCCCCGCGTCGGCGAATCGGCGCGCGACCATGGCTTGGATCCCGCTGCCACTGAAGTCCAGGAATGGCTCGTCGTCGAGCTCCGCGAGGCGGACGCGGCGTCGCCGGCCCAGCCGGTGGCCGGGGTGGCACAGCAGCACCAGGTGCTGGCTCCACTGCGCGAAACTGCTCAGCTCGTCGGTCAACGGCTCCTCGCCCGCGAGGAACGACAGGTCCAGCTCACCGCTGGCGACCGCCGCCGCCAGATCGGGCACCAAACCCTCGCGCACGTGTATGCGCACGCCCGGGTACCGCGTGCGGAACACGCCGAGCTTTGCCGGCAGGTCCACGACCGTCAGCGTCTGGATGGTCCCGATCGACACGCGCCCGCTCTCGAGCCCCGCGACGGCCGCCACCTCGCCGCGCGCGGCCACCACGTCGGCGACGATCCGGTGCGCCGCCGGCACGAGTGCGCGCCCGGCCTCGGTCAGCTCGACCCGCCGGGTGGTCCGCTCGAACAGCGCCGTGCCCAGCTCACCTTCGAGCTTGCGGATCGACGCGCTCAGCGCCGACTGCACCACGTGCACCTCCTGTGCAGCGGCGGTGAAACTCCCGCACCGCACCACCGCGAGGAAGTGCTCGACCTGCCTCAGCTCCATTCAGCGATTCTAGTGCTCAATCCCCGAGCAACGATCACCATGTATCGGTCCGGCAGAGGAATAGATCCCGGGCCCTCGCCACTCCGTCAATACCGGGTTTCAGGCATCTGCCCAGGTGGTCCCTCGCCGGCGACAGGGAGACGGGATGGCGCGGCCCAGCAGGGGAGTGATCAGACGGAGAAGGACGGTGCTCGCGCTGAGCGTCGCCCTGGCCCTGACGTTGGTGGCGCTGCTGGTCTTCGACGAGGCTCCCGCCCAGGAAGGCGGCGGCGCGAGCCCGCCCAACGCGGCAGCGCGGCAAGCGGCACGCACTACAACGGTCATTTCTGCACGGCGCCGAACCCAGCGTCGGGCACTGGACGAAGGCCGCGTGGAGCGCCGAGCTGGCGCAGTTCTTCCAGTTCGTCGACCAAGCGCGAGCCCGACGCGGCCTGAACGTCGACCCGGCCGCGATCCGCGGCGGCCGCACGCCGTGTCTCGGAGGCGACTGGAAACAGGCCCTGCCCGCGATGCGTGAAGCCGGGCTGCGCTACGACTCCAGCCAGTCGTTCGAGGGCGTGCGCTGGCCCGAACAGCTCGACGGTATCTGGGAGTTCTGGATGCCGTACGTGAAAGTACCCGCCCTGAACAAAAAGTGATCATGGTGGACTACAACCTGTGGTTCCAGTACAACCACGCCCGCGACGACGCCACGCGCACCGCCGAGTTCCGCGCGGACACGGTGGCGACCTACCGCGGCGCGTACCAGGCCGCGTTCACCAGGAACCGCGCGCCGCTGGTCGTGGCCAACCACTTCAACGACCGGGCCTGCGGCGCGTTCGCGGAGGCGACCAGACTTCATGGGCGAGGTCTGCACGAAGCCGGAAACGGTCTGCGCCCCCTACAGCGAAGTGATCCAGTGGCTGGAACTGCAGGACCCGGCCGTGCTCGGGCAGTTGCGGAAAGCCCCGCCCACGCAACCCTGAGGGTACCCACGTCGGGGTGTGGTTCGTCCGTCGCCGGGGTTGCCACGGTGGAGCCATGACGATCACTTCGGCGACTACGCGGCCACCAAAGGCGGCCATCGAGGCGTACGCGCGGTCGTGGACCCGCGAGTTCGGCCCGCGTGGTGTCACCGTCAACACCGTGCAGCTCGGCGCGATCGACACGGACCTGCTCATCTTCGACACGGTCGAGTTCGCCAAGTCCGTGCCGGTGGGCCGCGTGGGCACGCCGGAGGACGTCGCCGCCGCCGTGGCCTACCTCGCCGGTCCCGAAGCCGGCTACGTCTCCGGCGCGACCCTGCGCCTCGACGGCGGCGTGCACGCTTGATCTTTCGGTGCACACGTGTGTGCTGCGGAGTTGGACGGTAACCTTGGTCGACAGTCGGGTCAACATCACTGCACACGGTTGTGTTCTCAAACTCGAACACCTTGGTGGGCAACGCGTTCACCCGGTTGGCTCCAGTTGTATTGCTTTTCGTTGACGATCGTCGCGAGGTAGACATATGGTGTCCGGCACCAGGAAGGCCCGGGTGGCACGAAGTTCCGTGCCGCGGTCAGCGACACCACCACCTTTCACCTCGCTCCGGCGGCCACACCGACAGGGACGGCTCATGACGGCTTCGACGACGATTCCACAGACGCTCACCGTGATGGAAGCGTGCTTCACGCTCAATCCCGGGGTAGACGATCAATTCTGGGCAGCACAGGACAAGTTCGGCCCGGTGGCGGCGGCGTCGCCGGGGTTCCGCGCGGTGATCGGCGGGCCGATCGCCAACTCGCCGTGGCTGTACTTCTGCGGCAAGTGGTCGACGCCGGCGGCGATGGACGACTGGTACCACGACCGCGCGCACACGGCGGTGCAGAACAAGGCCCACAAGACGTGGTTCAAGTCGGTGTACCTGCGCAAGTGGCGTCTTCCCGCGGAAGGCGAGGAGATCCGGGGCCGCGTGTTCTCCGAGATCGCCCTCGCGCGCCAGACCCCGCTGTCGGAAACCGAAACCGCGCAGGTGCTGTCGGAGCTGACCGAAAGCCTGCCCGGGTTCGGCGTGCGGCCGTTCGAAACCGTGGCCGGCGAGTTCGAGGCGCAGCCGTTCCAGCTCGTCGGGCCGCTGCAGGAGTTCCCCGAGCTCGCGCCCGTGCGCTACCTCCTGCTCACGCACTGGGACTCACCCGCGGACCTTGACGCCTGGCTCGCGTCCCCCGGAGTCGCCGCGCTCAAGGAACTCGGCGAGTTCGAAGCGCAGCGCTACCTGCCGATCTTCCACGCTCCGGGCGAACGCGAGGGCCTCACCTCGGACGGCTTCCAGCGCGGCTGGGGCAGCGAGGCTTGACCGCACAGACGCGGCCGGCGGCCCGACGAGACCGCCGGCCGCGTCGAACCCGGCATCAGGCGCCGAACCACCGCGAAAGCCGGGTCGCCAGCCCCTGCTGGTCATCACCGAGCCACACCACGTGCCCGTCCGGCCGCAGCAGCACGGCGGGCGCGTCCAGCTCCTCGCTGACGTCCACGACGTGGTCCACGCGATCCGCCCAGCCCGCCACGGAAAGCGCGCCGGTCTGGTCGAGTAGCAGCCCGCGCCCGGCGTGCATCTGGGCGTAGAGCGGGCCGCGCTTCAGGTTCACGTTGCGCAGCCGTCGGCCGAGCAGGTCGGGGCCGTCGCCGAAGTCGTAGCGGATGCCGATCGCGGAGACCTTCTCGATCAGGAACCGCCGCACCTCTTCGAAGTCCATCAGCTCCGACACGAGCCGGCGCACGGCCTGCGGTCCCGGCTCCAGGGACATCAGCTCGGCCTGCGCGCGCGTGTTGTCGAGCACGGACGCGGCCACCGGATGCCGCTCGGTTTCGTAGGTGTCCAGGAGGTCGTCCGGTGCCCAGCCGTGCACCGCGGCCGCGAGCTTCCAGCCGAGGTTGAACGCGTCCTGGATGCCGAGGTTGAGCCCCTGCCCGCCCATCGGCGGGTGGATGTGCGCTGCGTCGCCGGCCAGCAGCACGCGGCCGGACCGGTAGCGCTCGGCCAGACGCGTGGCGTCGCCGAAGCGCGACAGCCACTGCGGCGAGTGCATGCCGAAATCGGTTCCGGCGGTCGCGCGCGTGGCGTCCCGAAGCTCCTCCAGCGTCGGCGGGCGCGTGCGATCCTCGGCCACCTCCAGGGCGGGCGTGACGAGCCGGTAGCCCCCGGTCTCCAGCGGGCCGGCCCCGAACCCGAGCTGGGTCTTGCGGACCTCCGTCATCACGGCGAGCACCTCGTCGGCGGGCGCCGTCAGCTCCACCTCGCCGAGCAGCCACTCCTGCCGCGACGGGTGGCCGGAGAACGCGATCCCGAGCAGCTTGCGCACGGTGCTGCGGCCGCCGTCGCAGCCGACGAGGTAGCGCGAACGCAGCTGCGAGCCGTCGGCCAGCTCCGCCGTCACACCTTCGTCGTCCTGGCTCAGCCCGACGACCTCGCACCCGTACCGCAGGTCGGTGCCGACCTCGAGCGCGTGCTCCCTCAGCAGCCGCTCGACGACGGTCTGCGGCAGGCCGAGGATGTGCGGGAACGCGGTGTCCAGGTTCGGCGGGATCGGCTTGGCGATGCCCGCGAATCCCCCGATCGGGTAGGTCGTGCCGAGCTCCAGGAACCGCTCCAGCAGCCCGCGCTGGTCCAGCACCTCCAGGCTGCGCGTGTGCAGGCCCAGCCCGCGCACGATCTTGCTCGGCCCGGCGTCGCGCTCCAGCACGACCACGTCCAGGCCCTGCAACCGCAGCTCGGATGCCAGCATCACGCCGGTCGGCCCGCCACCGGCGATGAGCACATCGATCACGAAAACTTCCCCCGCTTCACTTTCGACTCCGGGCCGGACACCCCGGGTTCCGGCCACGGTGGACGATTGTGCGCCGTCTCCAGGGTCTTGCCGCAAGCCCCGGGGTGCGGTATACGTTGGAAGTGGCAGGAGGAGTATTTCCTGCCTTTCTTTGTGTCCGCTTTTTCAGGTCCGCAGTGGACGGACGCTAGATCCAGTCGTGCTCACGCGCGTACCGGGCGGCTTCGTGCCGCGTCCGGGTCTGCGTCTTAAGGCGCTCGCCGCGTTGCTGCCGCTGGAAGGCGAGATCACCGTGCTTGCCGGGGCGGAGGACTGCGAGGGAGCCGTGCAGGCGACGCGCCTTGCGCAGCACGCCCGGGCGAGCGTGGCGCGTCAGCATCAGGATCACCCGGCCCGGCACCCGGCAGTGCGGCCGCGTCACCACTTGACCATGACGTTCCTGGCCCTCGGGACATGACGTGGCGTCACTGGTGGCACCGCCGGGCCTGGGGCATGCTGGGGAGAAAGCGCTGTTCGACGTCGGATGGAGGGCACCCGGTGAAGGGGAATTTGCGGGAGGCCCGATGACCACCGTGGTCCTCGCCGACGACGAAGCCCTGCCGCGCAGAGCACCGGCCCGACGTGCGCGTGATCGACCTCGAAATGCCCACTGTGGACGGTCTCGGCGCCGTCGCCGAAATCCGCCGCACGTTGCCGGGCCAGACCGCCCCGGCGACCACCGCCAGGATCAAGGATTTCCTCGGCACGTTGGCTTCCCCTCGGTTCAGTGGGCGGATCGTCGGCGCGGCTCCCAGCGGAACCGCCGCTTGGCCAGGGCGATCGCGACAATCACCCAGGCGAGCGCGAGCGGCACTTCGATGGCCGCGCACTGCAGCTCCGGCGAAGCCACTTCGGCCGGGCGCGCACCCCAGTCCACAGTAGACGGCGCGGCGGACGCGGGCGCCCCCAGCGAGGCCGACCTGCAGAGCCAGAAGAGCACCATGATCTCGGTGGTCTGCGGCGACAACGCGTGGCCGCGCTCGATCGACACCTACCAGCGCAACGTCGCGACGGACCGCGTCCAGCACCCGCTGTTCGGCGCCGCCGTGGCGAACGTCTGGCCGTGCGCCTCCTGGCCCACGGCGCCGCTCGAGAAGCCGGTGCGCTTCAGCGATCAGGGCCCGTCGAACCTGCTGCTGGTCAACAACACCCGCGACCCGGGCACACCGCTGTCCGGCGCGCTGGAGACCCGCCGCCTCTTCGGCGACCGAGCCCGGATGGTCACCGTCGACCAGGGCTGCCACGGCGTCTGGCTGCCGACGCTCAACGGCTGCGGCTACAACGCCGTGACCCGGTTCCTGGTGGACGGCACGCGCCCGGCAGCGGACGAGTTCTGTGGTGCGGAAGCGGCTTCGGCGCGCCAGGTGCCTCCCTCGCCGGCTGACGCTGTCTCGAAGGTGCAGGCGCGGCTGGCCGAGTAGCTTCGCCGGTGCCGCCACGGCGTTTTCGTGGCGGCACCGGCCTTGACCTGGGCAGAATGGGCGCCCCGGAGTAAAGGAGACCGACATGAGCAAGGTCATCACCGCCCACGCCGTCTCGGTCGACGGTTACCTCAGCGGCCACACGCCCGAAGGCCAGGCCGAGTTCGGCCGCGGCCTCGGCGACGCGGCCATGCTCTTCGACTGGTACTCCGACGGCGACACGCCGAGCACCACGTTCGACGGCTTCAGGCTGAGCGAACCGAGCGCCCGCTTCTTCGACGCGCTGGCCTCCCGCCTGGGCGCCGCCGTCGCCGGCCGGACGACCTACGAACACTCCAGCCACTTCAGCGGCGGCAGCCCCCACCCGACGGCGCCCCTGGTCGTCGTCAGCCACCACGACGTGCCCGAGATCAGCGAGGCGCAGACGCTGGTGACCACCGGTATCGCGGACGCCATCGCCGCCGCGCGGGAGATCGCCGGCAGCAAGGACGTCGGCGTGATGGGCGGAGCAGTCGCCAGCTCGGCCCTCGCCGCGGGACTCGTCGACGAGGTCGTCCTCCACCAGGTGCCGATCCTCCTGGGCCGCGGCCGCCCGTTTTTCCACGAGCTCCCGGCGCACGTGAACTTGCGGTTGATCGAGGCCGTTCCGGCGCCGGGCGTGACCCACCTCCACTACGAGGTCGTCCGCTGAAGTCACTCGCCTGGCCCGGATCCCTCGTGCGGGTTAGAGTCTCCGGCGGAATACCCCCACGCCGTATCCGGAGGTCAGGTGGCAGCGATCGGGCACGCGCTGGGGTTGGCGGGGTCGATGGCCTGGGAGATCCTCTGGGCGCTGATCCTCGGGTTCGTGCTGTCCGCCGTGGTGCAGGCGGTGGTGCGCAAGTCCACGATCGTGCGGCTGATGGGCGACGACCGGCCGCGCACGCTGGCGGTGTCTTCGCTGCTGGGCGCGGCTTCGTCGTCGTGTTCCTACGCGGCCGTGGCGCTGGCGCGGTCCCTGTTTCGGAAGGGCGCGGGTTTCACCGCGGCGATGGCGTTCGAGATCGGGTCCACGAACCTGGTGGTGGAGCTCGGCGTCATCATGGCGTTGCTGCTGGGCTGGCAGTTCACCGTCGCGGAGTTCATCGGCGGTCCGATCATGATCGTGCTGGTGGCCATACTGTTCCGGCTGTTCGTACGGCAACGGCTGACCCGCGCGGCGCGTTCGCAAGCCGACAAGGGCGTAGCCGGCTCCATGGAAGGCCACGCCGCGATGGACATGTCCGTGGCGGGTGAGGGATCGTTGCTGCACCGCTTGGCTTCCGGCGCGGGGTTCACCGCCGTGGCACACGTGTTCGTGATGGAGTGGGCCGCGATCCTGCGCGACCTGGTCATCGGCCTGCTCATCGCCGGTGCCGTCGGCGCCTGGGTCCCCGACTCCTTCTGGCGCGCGTTCTTCTTCGTCGACGACCCGTTCGTCTCGGCGCTGTGGGGTCCGCTCGTCGGCCCGCTGGTAGCGATCCTGTCGTTCGTCTGCTCGATCGGCAACGTTCCCCTGGCCGCCGTCCTCTGGAACGGCGGCATCAGCTTCGGCGGCGTGCTGTCATTCGTCTTCGCCGACCTGCTGATCCTCCCGATCCTCAACATCTACCGGAAGTACTACGGCCTCCGCATGGCGCTGGTCCTGCTCGGCACCTTCTACGCGGCCATGGTCGTGGCCGGCTACGCCATCGAGCTCCTCTTCGGCGTCACCGGCCTCACCCCCACCCAGCGCACGGCTACTGTCCCGCAGGACGGCATCTCGTGGAACTACACGACGTGGCTGAACATCGCCTTCCTGCTGCTCGCGGGTCTGCTCGTCGTCCGCTTCGTCCGGACCGGCGGCCGCTCGATGCTGCGGATGATGGGCGGCGCCCCGGCTTGAGCCGGGTGTGGCGCAGGACACGGTGCCGTTTCGATCTTCCGGCCCGCGGGTAGCTGATCTCTCGGTGCCTGGGGGGACCGGAAGACCACGCGCAAGGAGGGAGTGCCGGCGGAACGCGATTCCGCCGGCACTTTCGTTTGCGGGGTCAGACCTGGCCGGCGCCCTCCCGCATCGCCGGCGTCAGCCTTGCGCCAGTTCCTCCGCTGAATCCTCCCCGGCCGTCGACGTCCGGCGGAGAAAGTCGGCGATCACTTCGAGCTCGGCGTCGGTGTAGCGGTCGCAGAGGTCGTCCATGCGGGTGTTCATGCCGGAGAAGACCTGGAACAGCTCGGCGTTGCGTTCGCGTACTCCGCGCAGCGTCACGGCGCGGCGGTCGGCCGACTCGGGGTCGCGCTCGCGGACGATCCAGCCGCCCTTCTGAAGGCGGTCCAGGATGCCGGTCAGCGTCGCGGGGTGCAGCCCGGCGCGGCGCGCCAGCTCGGTCGGCGACAGCGGGCCGTGGCGATTGATGAAGTCGAGGCAGGTCCAGTCGACGTCACGCAGCTCCACCCGGCCGCCGAAGCGCCGGTTGAGCAGCGACAGCTGGATGTTCAGGTCGCGGACGGCGTCCTTGACCGACGTCGTCAGCTGCCGTCGCCGCCGCGCCGTGGCCCGGTCGGGGGCTGGACTCATGCCGCCGTCCCCTTCGTGGTTCGTATGGAATCCATAGGGTATCGCGGCCGAAGCCGCTCCGGCGCCTCGGTGATATACGCGTTCGATATTATATCGTTTCCGTAGAACTTGGAGTACGATCGGCGGCATGAGTACAGACAGCTACCGCCGGATGACCAACGCCATCAACAAGATCATCGTCGGACTGCAGCGTGGGGGGATCGCGTTCGGGCCGATGCAGTTGCTCACCGTGAAGGGCAGGCGCACCGGGCAGCCGCGCACGTTCCCCATCGCCGTCAACGAACTCAGCGGCGGCCGCTACATCTTCCAGGCCTTCCCGAAAGCGGCGTGGGTCGCCAACGCGCGCGCCGCGGACACCGTGACGCTCACGAGAGGCCGAAAAGCCCTGACGGCGCGGCTGGTCGAGGTCCTGGTGGAGGACCGGCGTCCCCTTCTGCGTCAACTGGTCGCCACAAGTCCCGCGAGCGTCGGCAAACGCTTCGCGACCACCGGGCTGGCCGGGGCTGCTTCACCGGACGCGGTGGCCGAGGCGGCCGACCGGATCGCGGTGTTCCGCGTCGAACCCGCCTGATCTTTCCTTTGTGCCGGGGGTGATCGAGCCGGGTGGGTTGTCTGAAAAGGACAGACCGCCCGGCTCGCTCACGCGTCGATGACAGCCGCCGGGCCATGAAGGTTGCGTCGCCGGCTTCGCTGGGTAGGTGAGGGGCGCCTACCGTGACACAGCAACGAACTTCGCGACGGCCTCCTCGCTGACCGGCGTGAAAATGTTGACGAGATTCCCGTCAGGATCGCGGAACAACAAGGCGCGATTTCCCCACGGCATCGTCGTCGGCGGGGTCACCACTTCCTCCAGCCACTCACTCAACTCGGCGTACCGCGCGTCCACATCGTCCACGATGAACTCGATGATCACCGACCGGTTCACACCCGCCTCCGCCGACCCGGCCCCGAACAGTCCGACCGTGCGCGTACTCCCGATCGCCAACGTGCACGACGGAAATCCCACCTCGGCGAAATCGGGCGTGCTCCACCTCGCCGCGTGTCCGCTGACCCGCTCATAGAACGCGACGAGCCGCCCGACGTTGCCGGTGATGATCCGTAGAGACGCGAAGTTCACTGGGTTCCTTCCCACTGCTGCTTTCAGACCTGGCCGACTGCTTCCAGACCTCGCCGACGCTAGAACCGATCGCGGACAGCTGCGGTCCTCGTTCGTGAACGTCAGCCAGGAATGAGGAACAACACGTCGACCGCGACGACAGCGGGCGGCACCGCTCCGAGCGCGACACAGGGGAGGCCCGCCAGCCAGATCGCCCGGGTGCGCGCCCGGCGGGATGCCCAGATCGCCGCTGTCCCGGCCAGGATCGTCCACGCTGCCGCGAGGCCGAACATCGTGAACGTTCCCCCGGAATCGGCGAAGTCACGATTGCTGCGCGTCAATGCCATCAGGAACACAAGCCCGGCTGCGGCGGCGAATCCCAGCGCGACGAGCAATCCGCCCAGAACCGTGATCACGATCTTCGCGACTGGCTCACTCCGGACGTTGTCTTCGCGCACGACCGAAACCTTACGGCGGCCGCCGTGAAAACTCCGGCTTTGTGGCGGTGACCGGCACCGAGCGCGCACCACCTCCCGCGCACGGATGCCGCCTCGGTCCTGCAATTCCGCCACAGCCACGAGGTGCCACACGGTTGTTCTCGCGCGCGTCGGCCGTCTCCGCGAGTGACCTCGACCGAGGACTCTGCCACGTACCGTGATCCGGCAGCGTCCACATCGTGCCCAGAGGGGGCCGGCATGGCACTCACCACCTCTTGTACGCGCAGCGTGCGCGGGGACGACCACCCGCCTCGGACAGACGACCGGCGGCCTCTTCCTGGTCCCCATCCTCTTGCTCCCGGCCGCGCTCGGCCGCCGGAACGACCCGCTGCTGCGCGCGGCGACGTACGTGGGCGCGACGTCGGTGGTGCTGTCGCTCATCGGGTTCCTGCGGTGGGTCTTCGTGGTCGCGCCGCTCGCCGCCTCGTATGTCACCGGCGACGCCACCACCCAAACCGCTGTGAACGCCGCGTGGACGGCGCAGCACCAGTTCGGCGGGCCGTTGCCGGGGGAGCACTTCGGGCAGCTGCTGGTGATCGTGTGGTCGGTCGTGCTCTGCGCGATCGTGCTGCGCACGGGCGTGCTGCCGCGGTGGATCGGGGTGTCCGGGCTGTTCGTCAGCGCGCTTTACCTGCTGAACCAAGGCGACATCCTCGCCACGGCCGTGCCCGGCTTCCCGGTCTGGGACCTGGCAGGGCTGCTCGGCAGCGTGGCCTCGCTGTGGGTCGCCGCGCTCGGGGTGACGGTGCTGCTGAGCAAAGGAGACGCCGATGATGCCGCGTAACTCGTTCCTCGCGACGTGGGTGCTCTGGACGGTCGGATTCCTCGCCTTCCCCCTCGGCGGCGTGGCGGGCGGCGCCGTCGTCGGCCGGGTGGACAGCCCCTTGGCCGCGCTTTTCGGCGGCGCGGTGACCGGACTGGTCGTCGGC
The DNA here is from genome assembly GCF_040682095.1 of Amycolatopsis sp. NPDC051372. Taxonomy (NCBI): domain Bacteria; kingdom Bacillati; phylum Actinomycetota; class Actinomycetes; order Pseudonocardiales; family Pseudonocardiaceae; genus Amycolatopsis; species Amycolatopsis sp. NPDC051372. The sequence goes on along the minus strand of NZ_JBFBAF010000016.1, from coordinate 139,619 downwards.
ACCGGCCAGGCGCTCGTCAGCCGCCGTCGGCTCGACCCGCTGCGCTGGATCCCCGCCACCACCGTCGGCATGGGCGCGGGCCTGTTCATCGGCGCGGCCGCTGTCGACTACGGGACTTCACCGGCCGACCTCGCGATCATGGGCGCCTTCACCGGCGTGCTGCTGGGCGCCGCGCAGCTGGTCGCCCTGCCCCGCGCCGCGCGCCAGCGCTGGGCCTGGGCCGTCGCGATGCCCGTGTTGTGGTGCCTGGGCTGGGTGATCACCACATCGGCCGGCATCAAGGTGGACGAGCAGTTCACGATCTTCGGCTCGGCGGGGGCCGTGACGGTCTCGGCTCTGTCCGGGCTGCTGCTGCACTGGCTTCTGCCGTACCGGCCGGCGGTTCCGGTGCCGCGGAAGAAGGTGAGATGAGGGTCCACAATGTACTCACCGGCCGGGACGGATCCCGCCACGGCATTGTTTCGGGCCGCAAGAACACGTTGTCACCATAAAACTGTCGATCGCCGAGTCGGTCCCTGGAACGATGTCAAGGGATGGATATTGTCGAGAACAAGCCCGGGCCGGGCGACGACCACGATGCCCTGCGCTTGGCGAAAGCCTGGTTCCTGCACGTCGAGAAGCTCGACAGCGATCGCGCGCTGCCGCCGACCGACCACACTGTGTGGACCGAACACGACCTGGCCGCCGCACTGTTCATGCGCGACTTCGTGGAGGACGCGCTCGCGGGCCTCGAGCCCGAGCTCGCTGATCGGGTCCGTCCGGGCGTCACGGCGGCCGACGACCTGTTCCGGTCCTTCACCGTCGAAGACCCCGGCGACCGGATGGCGAAGGTCGCGCACATCGACCTCGCCGGGCGGGGATGGTGGTGGTTTCGCGTGCCCGCCTCGGGTCTGATCGCGCAGGACCTGGCCGGGTACTGACGCGGACGCGGCGGCCCCCTCGCCGGCGAAAAAATCACCCTGCCCGTGACCAGCCACAGCGCCACTTCTGTCGGTGTGCCCCGGTAGCGTCCTCAGCCGTGGATGCTCGGAAGCGGATTCAGGAACTCGCCGATCAGATCGTGGTGCTGCGCGACGCGTACTACCGGGGCTCGCCGGTGGTGGCGGACGCGGAGTACGACGTGGTCGAGGACGAGTTGCGGGGGTTGATCGAGGCCAACCCGGCGCTGGCGCCCGACCCGAACCCGCTGGAGCAGGTGGGCGCGCCGGCGGTGTTGCACGCGCCGATCCGGCATTCGCGGCCCATGTTGTCGTTGGAGAAGGCGACGAAGCCCGAGCAGGTGGCGGCGTTCTTCGACCGCTTCCCCGGGCAGCCTGTGGTGGTGATGCCGAAGCTGGACGGACTGTCGCTGGCACTCGTCTACGAGCAGGGCCGCCTGGCCCGCGCCGTCACCCGTGGAGACGGGACGACCGGCGACGACGTGACCGTCCTCGTCCGCGCCCTGACCGACGGTGTGCCCGACAAAGTCGACGCTCCCGGCCGGGTCGAGGTACGCGGGGAGGCGGTGATGCTGCGCTCCACGTTCGCGGCCTACAACACCGCCCACCCCGACAAACCGCTGATCAACCCACGCAACGCCGCCGCCGGCACCCTGCGTGCGAAGGACCCGGCGACGGTCGCGGAGCGGCGCCTGCGGTTCTTCGCCTTCGACCTGGACACCGACCCCGACAGTGCCGACACCGACCTCGCCCGCGCCCTCCAGACGCTCGGTTTCACCGCCGCCGACATGCGCCGCTGTGCCGACGCCGAGGCCGCGCAGGCGGTGATCACCAAGATCGAGCAGCAGCGCAACGACCTCGACTACGACCTCGATGGAGCCGTCCTGCGTCTGGCCGATCGGGACGCGTACGCGGCCGCCGGCACGCGTTCCAGCTCACCGCGGGGCGCGCTGGCGTTCAAGTTCGCCGCCGAGGAGAAGACCACGGTGCTGTCCGATGTGGTCTGGGACGTCGGCAAGACGGGCAAGATCGCGCCGGTCGCGTGGCTCGAGCCGGTGTTCGTGGGCGGCACGACCGTCACCCGCGCGACCCTGGCCAACCAGGAGGTCATCCGCGCCCGCGGCATCAAGATCGGCGACACGGTGCTGGTGCGCCGCGCGGGCGACGTGATCCCGTTCGTCGCCGGCGTGCTCGACGCGTCGAAGCGCACGGGCGCGGAGCGGGACATCGTTCCGCCCACCCGGTGCCCGTCGTGCGAGCAGCCGCTGACCGAGCAGGGCAACAGCCGGGAACTGTTCTGCACCAACGTCGCCTGCCCCGCCCAGACCGTGCGGCGGTTGATCCACTGGGCTTCGCGCGCGGCCGCGGACATCGACGCCATCGGCGGGGTGTGGATCGAACGACTGGCCGAGATGGGCATCCTGGAACACCCCTCCGACTTCTACCGGCTGACCAAGGAACGGCTCCTGGAGTTCGACCGCATCGGCGAGGTCTCGGCCACGCGCATGATCGAGTCGATCGACGCCAGCCGCCGGGTCGGTCTGCGGCGGGCGTTGATCGGGCTCGCGATCCCGATGGCGTCGGAAGGCACCGCGGCCCGGCTGTGCCGCGCGGGCTTCGGCTCGCTGGAGGCGGTCGCCGAGGCCGGTGAAGAAGGGCTCGTGGCGGTCGAAGACATCGGGCCGAAGGTCGCCGCTTCCCTGATCGAGCACCTCACGCGGCTGCGGCCCGAGCTCGAGCGGCTGCGCGAGCGCGGCGTTTCGCTGGACGTCCTGGAGGAAGACCTCCCACCGGTCGTGGCTGCGGGCGCGCCGCTGGCCGACAAGACGGTCGTGATCACCGGCGGCATCAGCGACCCGCGGTCGGGCGAGAAAGTCCCCCGCCCGACCTTCCAACGGCTGTGCGAACAGGCCGGCGCGACCACCGCGTCGTCGGTCTCGGCGAGTACCGACTTCCTCATCACCGGCGCCGACGTCGGGGCCGGCAAGCTCAACAAGGCTGAGAAACTCGGTGTCGAGGTCGTGGACCAGGGCGTGATCTGGCAACAGCTGATCGAAGCCGGCGTCGTCTAGCCGGGGGTGCTGTGGCAGTTGTCCAGGGTGGGCATCGGCTTGCTCGGGTCGAACCGGCCGGGCTCGGGGGACACGGACGTGGCGGCGTAGTCGCGGTCGCTGAACGCGGGCGTGAGCTTCTCGTCATTCGTGCACGCCACGCTGTCGTAGTACGAGCTGGTCTTGTCCACCGTCAGTCCGCGGCTCGACGCCTGCCACTGGGATCCGCTGCGCACCGCGTAGTCGGCGTCGACGCGGACGAAGGGCACCTGGTCGGCCGGGCCGTCGACCTGGCGGTCGCCGGGGTCGAACGCGTAGGCCACGACGTAGGACGTGTGGATCAGCAGCTCCCCGGTCCGGCCCGGCTTCACCGTCATCGCCCCGGTCATCCTCGGCGAGACGGGCAGCAGGTGATAACCGTCCGCGAGGTAGATCAGGTAACCCTGCGGGTCTGCCTGGATGTCCGGCCTCTCCGCCGGCGCGATCAGCGCGACGTACTTGGCCGGGTTGTGGCGATCCAACGTGTCCGGGTCGAGCCCCGCGACGGTGATCGCCTGCTTCACCTGGTCCTCGGCCTGCCCGACCTGCTTCGCCGAGAACGAGCCGACCTTCGTCGCCGCCGGGATGGTCAGCCCCGCGATCCCCTCGGCCCAGTTCTGCGCCGGCGTGTCCTCGAACGGCCGCGTCAGATCGACGTACCCGTCCTCCGGCAGCTCGGTCGGCGCGGCCTCCGTCGTCGCCACCACGGCCGACGCCGGCGCGCCGACGTCCGCATCGGTGCTCTGCTCGGCCGTCGACTTCCCCCACAAGTACAACCCGAACCCGGCCCCCACCACGGCGACCACCACGACCGCCGCGGTCACCAGCCACTTGCGCCACTTGCCCCGTCTCCGGTTGCGCCGCAGATCGACCCACGCCTCCTTCTCGGCGTGCCGCCGCCAGTCCGGGTCCATCAGGTCCGGATGGTTCTCGATGTCGTAATCGTCCACTCTGTACCACCCAACCTCGTTGACCCCGCCGCAAAACATCGGCGGTCGAGGCCGGCCGTTACGGCCTGAGGTGCACGAGACGGCAACGTTTCGGACACGCTTCACCGGGCGCGAAAATGGCCACTGTGGACACTCAATGGGCGACTCGCTGTCCCGGCCGAAGGGCCGTCGAGGACGTTGCCTGCTGTCCGACGCCTGAGCTGCTAGCTTCCGGGCATGGTGGACGACAGTGACGGAGCGGCTCTTCGGACGTTGGTGACCGATGCGGGCAGCGAGATCTTGTTGTTCGGCATTACGCCGCCCCGTCTGAGTACTGATCCCGAGCGGATCCGGGAGATCACCGCGGCGACGTTGGCGCGGTTGGGCTCCTTGGAGGTGGACGGTCTGGCGCTGTACGACATTGACGACGAGAGTGACCGTAACCCGGCGGAGCGGCCGTTTCCGTACCTGCCGAGTTTCGCAGGTGATCTACAGCTCCGACGCGGCGAAGAGCATGGTCTCCGACTACTTCTACGCTTGCCGCGAGCAGCACCTGGAACCGAAGCCCGTGGTGTTCACGCTCTCGGTGTGTGGCTCGGTGAAGACGCTGGCCTTCCTCAAGTGGCTCGGCGTCCACGTCCCGCGCTGGCTGGAAAACTCGCTGCGTCATGCCGATGACACGCTGGCCGAGTCCTACCAGCACTGCCTGGCGACCGCCCGTGACCTGATCGCCTTCTGCCGCAAACTCGGTCTGCCCTTCGGGTTCCTGGTGGAAAGCGTGTCCATCCGCAAGGCCGAGATCGAGGCATCGGTCGCCCTCGCCGACGAGCTGAGCCGACTGCTCGAACGGGGTGGGAAATCGTGGTGAGCCAACGCGGGCGAGGCGTTCCCTCGCACCCCGTCAGTCAGCAGTAGCGATTCCCGCCGCCAACGCCAAAGCAGCGGCCTCACCCCGCGAACTCACTTCCAGCTTCTTCAACACCCCCGCCACATGGAACTTCACCGTGCTCTCCGTGATACCGAGAGCCTCGGCGATCGCCTTGTTCCGCTGCCCCCGAGACACCAGGCGCAAGACTTCCAGCTCACGCCGGTTGAGCGTGGACAACAGGGCGTCGTCCGGCTGGTCCGAGGCGGGCTCGAACGGCACGGCGATGGCGACGCGGCTGCCCCATCCGGGGACGGCGTCGACCTCGACGGTGGCGCCCAGGGTTTTCGCGCGGCCGTCGAGTTGGCGGCGGAGGCCGGCGGCGTCGAGGTGGCCGGATTCGCGGTCGCGGATGTCGAGGTGGAGCGTGGTGGCGTCGGTGGACCAGGCGACCCTCAGGCGGGTCAGGTCGGGCTGGGTGGTGAAGGCCAGCACCGCCGTGCAGGTCATGGCGCGGGCCGCGTGGGCGATTTCGCCGGGCAGCGGGTGCGCGTCTTTCGGTGGGGTGACGAACTCCAGCTCCGCGTCGTGGTGGCGGAGCATCTGCCGGACTTCGCGGCGGAGCCTGGTGAACGCGCAGTGGGCCGGCTCTTCGGACAGGGCCAGGTCGGATGTCTGCGCCGAGCGCAGGGCCACCAGTGCGGCCGAAGCGGAGTCGGTCGCGGCGAGGCGGGCGGGGCGGTCGTCCAGGCGGGTGGAGCGCAGCGCCGTCAGGATCGTGACGAGCGCGGTTTCGTGGGCCGCGGCCATTTCGGCGATCGTGCGGGCCCGTTCGGTCGAGGCCGCGCGGGATTCGGCCAGATAGTCGGGGCTGGCCTGCTCGACCTGCTGGCGGATGGAGGTCGCGACGATCCCGAACAGCGCGCCCAGCAGCGCCGGCTGCGGGCACCGCGCCCGTGGCGACCGTGGGACGAGCGCGAGCAGGGTGCCGCCGGCGTCGAGAGCGGCCCAGACGGTCCGGTCGGCGCCGCCGAGGCCGGCGTGCGTGGTCAGCTGACTGTCGTGCGGCACGGTGGCTTTGAGCTGCTCGAGCTCGGCGATGGTGATCTTCTCGGTGATCGCCGCGGCACCGGCGACCTTGCGCGGACGCCCGGTGCACTCGAGGGTGAAGATGACGAGCGCCTGGTGCGGCCAGCGGTCGGCGAGGAACCGCGAGAACCGCGCGGCGATCTCACGCAGCGGGCCCTCGACGACCTCTCGCAGCTCGGTCAGCTCGATGTGGTCGGACACCGGGATCACGATAACGATCGCCGACCCTGGCTGGAAGACCAGGTTTCCCTCGACCAACGACCAGGTCGCACCCGCCCTCGCCCGTTCTAGGGTCGCGTCAGGCATGCGTTGCCACGCATGCCTCGGCTGGTGACCAACGGAGGTTTCAGGGAATGCCACAGCAGGTGCGCGGGGTGATCGCCCCGTCGAAGGGCGCGGCGGTCGAGCTGACCGACATCGTGGTCCCGGACCCCGGCCCCGGTGAAGTGGTCGTCGCGATCGCGGCGTGCGGCGTCTGTCACACCGACCTGACCTACCGCGAAGGTGGCATCAACGACGAGTTCCCGTTCCTGCTCGGCCACGAAGCCGCCGGCACGGTGGAAAGCGTCGGTGCCGGGGTGGAATCCGTGCGGCCGGGGGACTTCGTCGTCCTCAACTGGCGCGCGGTCTGCGGGCAGTGCCGGGCGTGCAAACGCGGCCGCCCCCAGTACTGCTTCAACACGTTCAACGCGACGCAGCGGATGACGCTGACCGACGGCACCGAGCTGACCCCGGCGCTGGGCATCGGCGCGTTCGCGGACAAGACCCTCGTGCACGCCGGGCAGTGCACGAAGGTGGACCCGACCGTGGATCCGGCGGTCGCCGGTCTGCTCGGCTGCGGTGTGATGGCCGGGCTCGGCGCCGCGGTCAACACCGGCGGCGTGGGCCGCGGTGACTCGGTGGCGGTCATCGGTTGCGGGGGAGTGGGTGACGCCGCGATCGCCGGCGCCCGCCTCGCCGGCGCGACGACGATCATCGCCGTCGACCGCGACGACCGGAAGCTCGCCTGGGCGCGCGACCTCGGCGCGACGCACACGGTCAACGCCTCGGACACCGACGCGGTCGCCGCCGTCCAGGAGCTCACCGGCGGCTTCGGCGCCGACGTCGTGATCGACGCGGTCGGGCGCCCCGAGACGTGGCAGCAGGCGTTCTACGCGCGCGACCTGGCCGGCACTGTGGTGCTCGTCGGCGTCCCGACCCCGGACATGCGGCTGGAGATGCCGCTGCTGGACTTCTTCGCCCGCGGTGGCTCGCTGAAGTCGTCCTGGTACGGCGATTGCCTGCCGGAGCGCGACTTCCCGATGCTGATCGACCTGCACCGCCAGGGCCGGCTGCCCCTGGACAAGTTCGTCACCGAGCGGATCTCCCTCGACGACGTCGAAAAGGCCTTCCACACCATGCACGCGGGCGAGGTGCTGCGGTCGGTGGTGATCCTGTGAGCGGCGAGTTCCGGATCGACCGCGTCGTCACGTCGGGCGTGTTCGAACTCGACGGTGGCACGTGGGACGTCGACAACAACGTCTGGCTCGTCGGTGACGACGACGAAGTGGTGGTCGTGGACGCCGCCCACGACGAGAAGGCGATCACCGAGGCAGTCGGCGACCGCAACGTCGTCGGCATCGTGTGCACCCACGGTCACAACGACCACGTCACCGTCGCCCCGCAGCTGGGGGAGCACCTCCACGCACCGGTCCTGCTGCACCCGGCCGACCGGGAGCTGTGGGAGCTGACCCATCCGGGGCGGCGGTTCTGGCGTGCCGAGGACGGCGAACGGATCGCAGTCGCGGGCACCGCACTGGAGTTCATCCACACGCCGGGGCACTCACCGGGCTCGATCTGCCTGCACCTGCCCGAGGCCGGCGTCCTGTTCACCGGTGACACGCTGTTCGCCGGCGGCCCGGGCGCGACCGGCCGCTCGTTCTCCGACTTCCCGACGATCATCTCGTCGATCCGGGACCGGTTGCTGGTCCTGCCGGAGGGGACCCGGGTCCACACCGGACACGGCGACGGCACGTCGGTCGGCGAAGAATCGCCGCACCTGGACGAGTGGATCGCCCGCGGCCACTGAGCGAGCCGAGCATCGCCGGCGCCGGTTGACCCCCATCGGGTTCGAACTCATCATGGGCAGAACCGTCGACCAGGCAGCGCGTGCCTGATCGTTCAGCCGACCCGTGGAGGTGCCGTGGCCAAGGCGAGAGCTCGCAGTGGCAACGTTCCCTTCACCGCCACCAGCTTCGTCGGCCGGCGTCAGCAGCGCAAGGAAATCCGCGAGCGGCTGTCGGCCGGGCGGCTCGTGAGCTTGATCGGACCGGGGGGAGTGGGCAAGACCCGGCTGGCGTTGCAGTTCGCCGACGAGATGAACCACCTTTTCGAGAACGGCGTGTACTTCGTCGAGCTGGCCTCCGTCTCGGACGGAGGCGACGTGCCGGCGGCCGTCATCCACGCGCTGGGGATCGCGGACCAGTCGAATCGCGACGCCACCGCGAAGCTGATCGACTATCTTCGCGATCGCGAGATCCTGCTCATCCTCGACAACTGCGAACACGTCCTCGCCGGGGCCGCCCTGGTGATCCACGAAGTGCTGCGGCACGCGCCCTCGGCCCGGATCCTGGTCACCACCCGCACGTCGCTGACCGTCACGGAGGAGCTGCTCTACCCGGTACCTCCGCTCACCGTTCCCGATGACGCGGAGCAGGTCAGCCTCGAGGCCCTGGCGCAGTTCGAGTCGATCCGGCTGCTCGAAGAACGTGCTGTGGCCGCGTCCCCCGGGTTCGCCCTCGGCGAGCACAACGCCGCCGCAGCAGCGCGGTTGTGCATTCAGCTGGAGGGAATTCCGCTGGCCATCGAGCTGGCGGTCGCCCGGATGCGCATCCTGTCGCTCGACCAGATCCTGGACCGGTTGTCGGACCGGTTCGGGCTGCTCACCATCGGCAGCCGATCGGCCGCGCCGCGCCAGCAGACCCTCCGGTCGCTCGTGGACTGGAGTTTCGACCTCTGCACGGAAGCGGAACGTCGGCTGTGGGCGCGCCTCTCCGTTTTCGCGGGCAGTTTCGACCTGACCGCGGCGGAAGGCGTGTGCGGCGACGACGGCGGCCCCACGCTCGATCTCTTGAGCTCCCTGGTGAACCAGTCCGTGCTGAACGTCGAGGACCAGGAATCGTCGAGGCGCTTCCGGATGTTGGAGACCATCCGGGCGTACGGCGCGGAGGTCCTCGAGCTCACGGACGGCTCGGCGCGCTTCCGCGTCCGGCACCGGCAGTACTTCCTCGACGTGGTCAAGGATCTGGAACGTTCGTGGAGCGGGCCCGCGCAAGCCGCTTCGGCCAAGTGGATGCGTGTCGAGCGCGAAAACCTCCGCGCCGCGTTCGAAGCCGCTGCCGCGGGCGGCGACTACCAGCTCGAGCTGGTTGCCGGGCTGCGTTACCGCTGGTACGCCGACGGGTACATTGCCGAAGGCCGCACCTGGGCCGACGAGGCGCTCGGCGCGCCGGAGGGCGAGCGAGCGCCCACGGCGGCTCGGGCGAAAGCGCTGTGGGTCGCCGCCAGGGTCAGCCTGCTCCAAGGCGACCAGGAGGCGGCAGCGCAGCGCCTCGACGAGTGCGAAGCGTTGGCGACGCGGCTCCACCTGGCGGACGCGGCGGCCCAGTGCCGCGGTCTGCGGGGACTCGCCGCACAGCTTCGCGGCGACCTCGCCGAGGCCGAGGGCCACTTCGAGGTCGCGCTGCCAGAGCTGGCCGAGGTCGACGAGACCCCGGAATGGCTCATGACGTCCTTCGAGTACGCCGTCACGCTTTCCCTCGCCGGTCGCAGCGACGATTCGTTGGCCGTCAGCACTGCGGCGCTGGCGGTGTGCCACCGGCGCAACGAACTCTGGGCGCGCTCCTACCTGAAATGGAGCCAAGGCCTCGACCACTGGCTGCGAGGCGACTGCACCGCGGCGCAGACGGCCGCGGTCGACGCGCTGCGCGATCACCGCGACTTCGATCCGTCCCTGGGCACCGCGTTGATGACCGAGCTCCTCGCCTGGATCGCGGGGTCGACCGGTCAGTGCGAGCGAGCGGCGCAGCTGCTCGGCGCGTCTCGAAGCCTTTGGCAGCGCACGGGAACGGAGCTGGTGGCGTTCGGGCCGAAACTCACCGGCTACCACTCCGCCTGTCTCGCCCAGCTCGAACAGACCATGCCGTCCCGGGCGCTGACCAACGCCATGCAGGCGGGCGCAAAGCGATCTCCGACGGGAATCATCGCCTACGCGTTGGCGGAACAGGTCGCCGAGTCGGCTCCCGAGGGCGAATCACCCGTGCTCACCAGCCGGCAACAGGAGATCGCGGCGTTGATCTCGAAAGGGCTGACCAGCCCGCAGATCGCGGCGGCTCTGGTGATCTCCGCGCGCACGGTGGAGAGCCACATCGACAACATCATGACGCGCCTCGGGTTCGGCTCACGCAGCCAGATCGCTTCCTGGTACATCGCCCAATCCCTCTGACGAACCGCTGAACCCACCACCCGAGCCAGGCCAGGTCCGCCACTGTGGACCTGGCCTGGCCCGTCTCGTCGGGAAATCCGTTGTGGCACTGGACTTAGCAGGTCAGAGCTGTGTCTTCGGCCGCGCTCGGTACGGACATCCGTAACTTCCGTACCGCCTCCCGTGATCTCCCCCATGTGCGTGGTCCCACAGTGACGGAGATTACAAGGGCTGCCAGTCAGCGACGCACGAACCGGCCGAGTCGCCGGCGTGCGGTGGTGCAACGAAGCACGCGTCGGGGCACCCGGCGAAATCCGAAGGAGTCCCCATGGCATCGCAGTTCGAGGCCGGACACTCCGGTCGACAGCCCCGGTGGGCGGACCCCGAGAACCAGGCGCACGACGACCTCGTGATGGAAGTCAAGGCGAAAACGCCGATCACCGACACCATCACGCAGCTGACCCTCGTTCCCGCCGACGGGCGTGACCTCCCCGCGTGGACGCCGGGGGCGCACATCGACCTCGTCCTCGGACCGGACCTGGTCCGGCAGTACTCCCTGTGCGGTAAGCCGAGCGACCTTCGCTCCTGGCAGGTGAGCGTGCTGTACCAACCGGACGGCCGAGGCGGTTCCGCACGCGTCCACCGGGAAGTGCGCGAAGGCGAAAGCCTCACCGTTCGGGGCCCGCGCAACAACTTCCGCCTCGTCGAAGCGCCCGGGTACCTGTTCATCGCCGGCGGAATCGGGATCACCCCGATCCTGCCGATGATCGAGTCGGTCGATCGGGCGGGCGCCGAATGGTCCTTGGTCTACGGTGGCCGCAGCCGGGGCAACATGGCGTTCGCCGACGACCTGAAACAGGCTCACCGCGACGGCGTGGCCCTGGTTCCGGAGGACACCCACGGCCGTATCGATCTCGCGGGCATCCTCGCCGGAGTCTTTCCGGGTACCGCGGTTTACGTGTGCGGCCCGGAGGGTCTGCTGTGCGCGGTGGAGGCGATGGCCGCGGACTTCGGCATCGCCGGCCAGATCCACCTGGAGCGGTTCACTCCCAAGACCCAGCTCGAAGAGACCGTCCTCGACAACTTCGAAGTCGAATTCGTGCGAACCGGGATCACCGTTTCGGTCGGGCCGGACGATTCGATTCTCGGCGTCGCGCGGGCGGCCGGCATTCCCGCACCGTTCTCCTGTTCGGAAGGCACGTGCGGGACCTGCGAAACGAACATCGTGTCGGGCCGCGCGGACCACCGCGACTCGGTTCTCAGCCCTGAGGAGCAGGAAGAGAACAGCACCTTGATGATCTGCATCAGCCGAGCCGCGTGTCCGAAGATCCGGCTCGATCTCTGATCGCACAACGAAGAGAGGAAGGCTGCCCATGGACAGCGCTGTCAGCAGCAACGAACCGGCGACCGGATGCCCGGTCGCTCACACCGCCGCGGGTTTCTCGTTCTTCGACCGTGAATACCAGGAGAATCCCGGAGCCTCGCTGGCTTGGGCCCGAGAGAGCCAGCCGGTGTTCTACAACGACGACTCGGACTACTGGGTCGTCGCGCGACACGAAGACGTCAAATCGGTTTTCAGTCAGTTCAACAAGTTCTCCGCGGCCATCACGCTGACGCCGGTCACGCCGCCTTCGGAGGCGGCGGGTGCGCAACTCGAGAAATACGAGTTCGCGCCCTGCCCCGTTCTCGCGGATTCCGACCCGCCGATGCACCGGCAGTACCGCCGGCTGAACGCTCCGGCGTTCATGCCCGATCGGATCGACCCCCTTGCTCCCTACATCCGGCAGACGACGAACGACTACATCGACCGCTTCGTCGAGCGCGGCCACGCCGATCTCATCGCCGACATGCTCTGGGACATCCCGTGCCTGGTTGCGTTGCAGTTCCTGGGGATTCCCGAAGAAGACGTCGACACCGTGCGCAGGCTGGCCACGTCGATGACGGAGTTCGTCTGGGGACGGCCGAGTCCCGAGGAGCAGGTGCGGGCCGCCGACGGCTTGGGCCAGTTCTGGGCGATGGGTGAGCGCGTGATCGGGAAGCTCAAGGAGCTCGACGACCCGCCCGGCTGGCTGGGTCACGCGATCAAGATGCAGCGCGAACACCCGGACGTCATCTCCGACACCTGGCTGCAGACGAACGTCATGGGCGGCGCGATGGCCGCCCACGAAACCACGACGAACGCCACCGCGAACGCGGTCGTGACGCTGCTGCGGAACCGCGACCAGTGGGATCGCCTGTGCGCTCAGCCGTCGCTGATCCCCGGCGCGGTCGAGGAGTGCTTGCGGCTCAACCCTTCGGTCGCTGCCTGGCGCCGGATCGCGAAGGAAGACGTGCTCGTCGGCGACGTGACGATTCCCGCCGGAGCGAAGATCCTCATGGTGATCGCGTCGGCGAACCAGGACGACGCGGTGTTCGACGAGCCCGAGCGGTTCGACATCGACCGGGACGCCAAGGCGCACATCGCGTTCGGCGCCGGCACGCACATGTGCCTTGGCAACCACCTCGCGCGGCTCGAGATGGTCATCTACCTCGAAGAGCTGACGCGGCGCCTGCCGCACATGACTCTCGACCACCAGGAGTTCCGCTACGTCCCCAACACGTCGTTCCGGGGCCCGGAATCGCTGCACGTGAGCTGGGACGTCGAAAAGAACCCCGTCCTCACCTGACCGGTGTCTGCGGTCCGACGACGAACGGAGAAAGCACTGATGACCAGAGATTCCACTGTGGCCGGCCGCGAGATCGTGTTCACGAACTCGCACGGCAGCCGCGTGTCGCACAGGTTCGGCGCGACGATCGTCGACTGGAGCTACGAGCCCGGACCCGGCGACCCGCACCCGGTGGTGTCCGGGCGGGACGACTACGAGGCCTTCGACATCGCGGAAGGGTTGGTGTACACGCAGTTTCACCACAGTCGGGACGTTCCCAACGCGGCTGTGAGCCTCGTCCTCGACTTCGAACACGGACGCAGCCTGGCCGTCGTGAGCACGATCGGGGATCCGGCGGAGGACCGGACCAGGGTGCAGCACACCTTCCTGCCGGGCCGCATCGAGGGACTGGCGACGAGCGGAACCGAACCGGCACCCACGGCCGCGCTCCTGGGCCGGCGAGTGCGGTGGACCTACGGCGACGGAAGCCGCTACGAGCACGTCCACCACGAACCGAGTTCGTACTCGTGGCGCTGCCTGGCCGGCCCTGCGGCCGGGCGCGCCGGCACCGACGAGTGCACGACTTATGAACTACGGCCCGAAATCTACGTCTTCGCCGCGCGGGAAACGGCGGCCCCATCCGCCTCGGTCACCATTGCCGATCACCGCGACCTCGCGGCGCTGCGTTCGTACGGAGCCGTCTTCGGTCTGGACCGGACCGGCGAACGGCCGACGCAATCCACCTTCGGCGCAGTCGGCGAATTGCTGGGCCACACCGCGACCACCGCCTGAAACCGGACGGAGCGCACCTCGCGCTCGTCCTCTACGAAAGGAAAAGCCATGCTGGCCAAGGGAAACGTCAAGGTCACCGATCTCCTCCACGCCACTCCGCCCGCGATTCCGGAGGGTTCGCACGCGATGACGCAGCTCGTCGAACTCCCGCCGGCCGACCCGGGCCTCGCGCCGCACCGCCACTCCGGACCGGTGTTCGGTTACGTGACGGAAGGCAAGATCTTCTTCGAGCTGGAAGGTGAGGAGCCCCGGGAAATCGTTGCGGGCGAGGCGTTCTGGGAGCCCGGCGGTGACGTCGTGCACTATCAGGTCGCGAACCCGGACCCGGACTCCTGGGCGCGGTTCGTCGCCGTGTGCATCTGCGCTCCCGGCGTGGAGATGATCACGATGCTGGAGCCGGAGGAGATCGTGGCTCGCGATCACCTGCGCCACCCGAGCGCCCGGCAGCACCAGGGCTGACCGTCGCCGCGACCGGATCGAAACGAGACGAGGATTCATGTCAGTACTGTCGCGACGGCCGGTGGCCGACATCGTCGCCCGCAGGTTCGCCGCCAAGATCAACTCGGCGATCCACCCCGCCGGCGAACCTCGGTTCCCTGAAATCACTGTCCGCACCACCGACATCAGCGTCGAAACTCGCCACGGTCCGGTCGCCGCGACGCTGTACTTCCCGCCGTCCCCGGCCGGCGTCCCCGGCGTGTACGTCAACGCCCACGGCGGCGGCTTCGTCGTGGGGCACCGGCAACAGGACGACGCCTGGTGCCGTTTTCTGGCCGCGCACGCTGGTGTCGTCGTGCTCAACACCGACTACGCACTGGCTCCGAAGACACGTTTTCCCACGCCTGTCGAACAGTTCTACGACGTGGTCAGCTGGGCCTCGGAACCGGAGCGAGACTGGGACGGCACCCGCCTGTGCGTCGGCGGCCAGAGCGCGGGCGGCAACCTGTCCGCGGCCGTGTCGCGGATGGCGCTGGAGAACGGCGGCCCCGCCATCTCGCTGCAGATCCTGCACTACCCACCGCTCGACATCGTGACCCCGCCCTCGCGGAAACCGACCCCGCTGGGCTCGAAAGCGGTGCTTCAGCCCTGGCTCTGCGAGGTCTTCGACACCGCCTACGTGCCCGACCGCGCCCTTCGCCGCCACCGCTTCGTCTCCCCGGCCTGGGGAGCCAACGCCGAAGGCCTCACGGGCATCGCGTCGGCCCTGGTCATCACCGCGGAGTACGACCGGCTGCGCAACGAAGCCAGGCAGTACGCGGACAAGCTCGAGGTCGCCGGCTCGCTTGCCGAGTACGTCGAGGTGTCCGATGTGGACCACGGTTACGACATCATGACGGACGACACGAAGACGATCCGCCGGATGTACGAGCTGATCACCGCTCATGTCACTCGTGCGCTGTCCCGATGATCCACGATCTTGTTCTTCGGTGGGTCGTCACCGCGCTCTTCGCCATCTGCGTGGCTGAGCGCGTGCACGGAATCGTCGTCGTTCGCCTCTCTCTGCAGGGCGCGGACATTCCTTGCACGCGCTCATGGCTTTCGCGATGGCCCTGATGGCGTGGACGCACGGTGACGACCTCCCGACAACAGTTCCCTTGCTGGTCTTCCTGTCGGCGGCTGTCTGGTTCGTCGCCGGCGCTGTGCGGACCGCGGAACATCGCCGGGCCAACGCCTATCACGCTCTGATGATGCTCGCGATGGCCTGGATGTACGCGGTGATGACCGACGGCCTGCCACCGGCTCCGGTCGAGGTCGCCGGTATTGGTGGTCAGCACGGTCCTCCGATGCCCGGCATGCGCATGTCCGGCATGCACATGCCCATTGTGGACACGACACCTGACACCGCCGGCACATCCCCTTTGATCACCGGACTCAACTGGCTGCTGACCATCGGCTCCGCCGTCGCCGGCGCCTGGTGGATCTCGGAGCTCCTCGCGCGCCGCCACGCCAAGCCGCCGGCCTCGGGCCGCGCCCAGCTCGCCATCGCCACCCAGGCACTGATGGCGGCCGGCATGGCCATTATGTTCGCCGCGATGATGTAGCCGCCGGTCCGCCGAGAACGGCTACGACTCCTGTGCGGAGCTGTTCTTCCGCTCGGGCACCGCGGACATCCGTGGCCGGGCGCCCAGCGCGATGGTGACGATGGCGCCGGCGACCATGCAGGCGCCGACGACCCACAGACCCGTGCGCTGGGTGCCGGTCAGGTCGCGCAGCCAGCCGGTGATGTACGGCGCCGCGAAGCCGGAAATGTTGCCCAGGGAGTTGATCAGCGCGATCCCTCCCGCCGCGGCAGCTCCGGCGAGGAAGTTCGAGGGCAGCGTCCAGAACGTCGGCAGCGCGCAGCACACGCCGACGGCGCAGATTGTTACGGCGACCATGGCGGCGTAGGGGTTGCCGAGGTACAGCGCGATCGGGATGGCGGCCCCGCCGACCAGCATGGGCAGCGCCACGTGCCACTTGCGCTCGCCGGTGCGGTCGCCGTGGCGCGCCCAGAACACCATCACCAGGGCGCCGATCACGTACGGGATCGCGTTTACCAACCCGGACTGGACCACGCTCAGCTTCGTGCCGAACTCCGCGCCGAACCCGGCGATGATCGTCGGCAGGAAGAAGCCGAGTGCGTACAACCCGTAGGCGATGGCGAAGTACACGAACGCCAGCGCGAGGATCCGAGGGTGGGTGAGCGCCTTCTTCAGCGGCCAGTGGTGCTCGGCAATGGTCGCCTTCCGTTCCGTTTCGAGTTCGGTGATGAGCCACTGCCGCTCGTCCGCGTTGAGCCACTTCGCCTTTTCCGGCTTGTCGGTGAGCCAGAACCACGTCGCGAAGGCCAGCAGGATCGCCGGAATGCCCTCGACCAGGAACATGAACCGCCAGCCGTCCAGGCCGAACAGCCCGTGACCGCCCACGATCAGAAGGCTCGACACCGTGGATCCGATGGCGGAGGAAACCGGCACGGCGACCATGAACAGCGCCACGGCCTTCGCCCGCTGCGCGGCCGGGAACCAATAGGTCAGGTACAGGATGATGCCGGGGAAGAAGCCCGCCTCGGCCACGCCGAGCAGGAACCGCAGGACGATCAGCGTGGTCGCGTTGGGCACGAACGGCAGCACCGTCGCGAGGACACCCCAGGTGATCATGATCCGGGCCAGCCAGCGCCGGGCGCCGAACCGGTGCAACGCGAGGTTGCTCGGCACTTCGAGGATGAGGTAACCGAGGAAGAAGATGCCGGATACGAAGCCGAACGCCGTGGACGTCAAGCCGAGGGCTTTGTTCATCCCGTTCGGACCGGCGAAACCGATGTTCACCCGGTCCAGGT
Organism: Amycolatopsis sp. NPDC051372; assembly: GCF_040682095.1. Classification (NCBI taxonomy): domain Bacteria; kingdom Bacillati; phylum Actinomycetota; class Actinomycetes; order Pseudonocardiales; family Pseudonocardiaceae; genus Amycolatopsis; species Amycolatopsis sp. NPDC051372. The sequence continues at coordinate 122,493 of NZ_JBFBAF010000016.1, read as the reverse complement.
AGTTCACGAAGTACACCCGCCCCGACACCGGGCAGGTGGTAGTGACGCGGCCGTCGAGCCAGGGGTTTCGCCGGCTCGATGTCCGCTTCCGCGGCGGCGCAGGAATCGTCGGACAGCTGGGATGCCGTTCCGTGCCGTCCACGGAGATGGTGTTGGTCATGTTATCCGCTCCTTTAAGCACCTCCTATGACTTCGGAGCATGATTGCAGCGCCGCCTCCTGGAGGCCACTGTGCGTTGGGGCACAACGGGTTCTCCTGAATTTGCACTGTAGTCACTTTCAGTGACTGTCAGTAAAAGTTTTCGTGCCATGTCCGTTTGGTCTGGATTATCTGTAGAAGAAGAGGTTTCCGCAGCATAGAATCGGTCAAATCGGTCAGTGAAGGATCGTTGCGCGACAACTCGCCCGGGCTCTCCCTGACGTGATGTCGGCCACACCGGGATGCCGGCCGGTGGGCAAGGGGCATCAGTGCCATTCTCCGCAAGGATCATGCCAGCCATTCATTTGGTGCAACGTGCGCGAGTAGTTTCGGGAAATGTGTTCGGGCGGATCGGGAGGACGGCGTGCGAAAATCGGCTTCGGAGGTATTCTCCAGCGCGGTCGAATCGCACGGGATCCTCGAGGAGCAAAGAAATGCGCACACGCATCGGACTGACCAAGGTCGCGTCGGCGGCCGCCGTGCTGGTGGGCGCCGCGGTCTTCGCCGCCGCGCAGTCGTCGGCGGCGCCGCGCGAACCGGCGAAGGGCAGCGGCAAACCCAAGCCGACGATCGTGCTGGTGCACGGGGCATTCGCCGACTCGTCGAGCTGGAACGGGACGCTCGAACGGCTGCGGCGGCACGGCTATCCTGTGATCGCGGCGGCCAACCCGCTACGTGGGGTCGCCTCGGACGGGGCGTACGTCAAGGCGCTGGTCGACAGCGTCGACGGCCCGGTGGTGCTGGTCGGGCACTCCTACGGCGGCTCGGTGATCACGGCTGCCGCGGTCGGCGACCCGAAGGTGCAGGCGCTCGTCTACATCGCAGGCTTCATTCCGGAGCAGGGCGAGTCCGCGGCTGCGCTGTCGGCGAAGTTCCCGGGCAGCACACTCGGGGACACGCTCCGGGAGGTGGCACTGCCGGGCGGGCAAACCGACCTGTACGTGAAGCAGGACCTGTTCCCGCAGCAGTTTGCCGCCGACGTCCCGCTGTCACAGGCGAGGCTGATGGCCGTCACGCAGCGCCCGATCACGGCCGAGGCGCTCAATGAGCCTTCCGGCGCGGCCGGGTGGCAGGGGATTCCCACGTGGAGCCTGATCCCGACGGGGGACAAGAACATCCCGCCTGCCGCCCAGGAGTGGATGGCCGAGCGCGCTCGCGCTCACACCGTCGTGGTCCCCGGGGCCTCGCACGCGGTGCTGGTCTCGCTGCCGGACAAGGTCGCGGACATCATCGTGAGCGCCGCCGATGCCATCGCCGGCTGACAGCCGCCCACAGTCACCCCGGACGAGGAAGTGCCTCCGTCCGGGGTGAGTGTGCTCGGTCCGGGACGACGCGCATGGGTGGTTTCGATCGAATCTCTGGCGAGTAAGTATTTAGATCCTGTCGTCTTGTGATGCGGTTCCGGTGGCTCAAAAATTGATCCACCTTCTTGCGGCGGTGGCGGCAAACGCCCTTGGTGACGTCAGGGAATTCGAGGCGTTTGAATATCAATTCCTCGGCAGTGTGCAGCGTACCTATTTCGTCCTTCGATCCGGGACCCGACGAGTGGACGCCGGATCAGATGGCGGAACAAGGGATTACTGGGCAGGCTGCGGCGAGTCCGTGTCCAGCCGGCCGTCGGGGCGCAGCAGCCAGCCCGCGCGTTTGCGCGTCCGCAGGGTCACCGAGCTGTCGATGAGAGCGCCGGGAGGCAACAGGTCCTCGAGCACGCCCTGAAGCTGCATCAGGTCGGTGAGTCCTGCCGTCCAGGCGAAGACGACGAAGTTCGCGGGCCCGGTCATCGACATGCACATCCGCACGCGCGGCTCGGCTCGCATCCTGGCGACCACGGACAGCAGGAGCGGCTTCGGCACGCGGCACCACCAGATGACGCTCACCGGCCACCGGGTGTGCAGCTGTGACAGTTCGCACCGCATCGCCAGCGCGCCTGCCTTGAGCAGCCGCCCCAGCTGCCGCCGCACTGTCGACGCCGGAAGGCCGACCTGGTCGGCGATGTCGATCGCCGTCGCTCTGCCGTCTTTGCTCAGGGCGGACATCAGCGGGGCGTAGGTGGGCGTGGTGATGTCGACGGGCTCGCCTCGCCGGATGGGGGCGGCGGCCTTGGCTGCCTTCTCGACGGCAGCCTGTTGACCGGAGTCGAGCGCGTCGAGCCGCCACTGCCTGCCTTCGAGGTGCATCTCGGTGCCGAGGTGGGTCCTCGTCGACATCACGCCCGGGATCCGGGACAGCTCGTCGGCTGTCGTTCGACCTAAACGGCCGCGCCGGGCGGGACGTGTCGATCCGGCGGGTCTGCCAGGTGCACACAAGCGAGCCGGACGAGTTCGCTGACATCCACCGGTGCCTGCTGCCGCAAGAACACACCGGCGGGCACAGCTTCACCTTCGAAGTCGGGGACCTGTCCGCGCGGTGGCGGCCGCTTCTACCCGAGCGACGGCCGCAACGCGCTCCGCGACGCCTACGAGCAGGCCCTCGACGTGTGCCAGCACCTGCGGCAGGCGCTCGCCAAAGGCTCGCCGGTGGAACACGTCTACACGGTCGCGCTGCTGACCGCCTGTCCAGCGAAACCTCCGCGTTGCTCGGCACCTCGCGCTCGTGCAGCTGGTAGTCAAAGGCCACTGGCGTCCGCGAGGTCGCGCCTGACGCACTGATCACGCTCTTGTCATCCTTCGCCATGGAGAACACGAACCCGACGTGCTTCGTGCGCATACCGAACTGGAGGATCGACTTGTGGTCCTCGCTATCCCAGGACAGCTCGGCGATCACGCCCACCTCAGCCTCGGTGGCCTCGGTCAACATCAGATCCAGCACGGCAGCAACCTGAGCCGGCTCGGCCAGCTCGAACGGCCCTCCCAGGGCCGGGGCGTCGTAATAGTCCTTCGCCACGGCCATTTGGCGCCTCCCTTGTGAATCTTCTTGAAGCCATTCGCCCCGTAGACAGCGAGCTTGCGCCCCTCCGTCAACACGATGCCCAACAGGCCGTCACAGCTACTCCGTAGTCGCGGGTACGTCGCCGGACGAGCAACGACGTTTGGACCGCAATCGAGCTGCGTAAAAGACTTATCCGAAGAGCATTACGAGGTCGACGACCGCGGTGCCGGTAGTCGCCCCGAAGTCGATCTCATCGGGTCGATGCAGGTCCACTGCCGCCGGGTCGGCGGCCACGTTTGGCAGGTCGCCTCGGGTTCGTCTTACCGACGGCGAGCGGTGACCCTCATCACCCGGAAGCGGCGTAACGCTGTTCTTGATCGACTCGACGGATCATGGCTGAGTCAAATCCCAAGGGGGGCAACGTTGACGGACGTCGCGGACAGACCTGTGCCGAACACGGAGGGACGGGCGCTCGCCGCGCCTCCTCCTGGTTCGGCCGATCTCCTCTCCGGACCCCGATCTCGCGTGCGTGCGTTGCCGTGGGCGCAGTCGGGTTACGTGCGCGCGGCGGGGCTGTTCCTCGCGGTCCGGCTGTTCAGCGTGGGCGTGCTGGCCATCATGGCCGCGCACAGCAACCGGCCGCTGCTTGACCGGCTGCGGTCGTGGGACGGCTGGTGGTATCTGCACATCGCCGAGGCCAACTACACCGGCGTCCCCCACCCGGTGGACATCAGCGGCCACCCGTTTCCTGAAGCACCGTACGGGTTTTTTCCGCTGTACCCGGCGTTCACCGAGCTGGTCGGCCAGCTGCCCGGTATCTCCCTGACTGCGGCCGGCCTGATCGTGTCGACGGTCGCCGGCATCGCTGCCGCTTGCGGGCTGTATCGGATCGGCCGGTTGGTGAGCGGGTCGCGCGTCGGGTTGTTGCTGGCCGTGCTGTGGGCGGGTGCGCCGATGGCGATCACCGAGAGCATGGTCATGACGGAGTCGCTGTTTACCGCGCTGGCGGTGTGGGCGCTCGTCGGCGTGCTCGAGCGGAATTGGTTCCTTACTGCCGGCGCGACGGTGTTCGCTGGACTCACCAGGTCTACGGCATCCGTGCTGATCGCTGTCGTGGTCGTGGCGGCGGTGATCGACGCGTGGCGCGGCCGTCGCCGCTGGCTGGCCCTCACATGCGCCGTGGTCGCGCCGCTCGGCCTGCTCGGGTACTGGGGCATGGTCGCCGTACGCACAGGCAGCCTGACCGGGTGGGCGGACGTCGAGCGCCGCGGGTGGAACGTACGTCCCGACCCCGGCATCGACACCTGGCGGTGGGTGTCGCGGTCTCTGTTCAGCGCAGGCAGCGCGTGGGAAACGCTTGTCGTGCTGGTGACGCTGGCCGCGGTCGGCCTGACGGTGATTGTGGTTGCCGGCCGGCGCGTGCCGTGGCAGCTGGCCGCGTATGCGGTCGGCGTTGTCGTGCTGGTCGTGTGCACTGCCGGGTTGCCGGCGCTCAAGACCCGGTTTCTGTTGCCCGATTTCGCGTTGCTGCTGCCGATTGCGGCCGGACTCGCACACCGTCGCACGGCCACGATGGTGACGGTCGCCGCAGTGTTCGTGCTCGTCGGCGCCTGGTACTCAGCGTACGGGCTCACAATCTGGAAATACGCGATCTAGCAGGCCTTCGCCCATACACCCCTGAACGGCGGCCCGACCGCCATCGATTCATCGGGCCTACGGCATGTCTGCGGCTGGAATGCGGCGACGCCAGCGCGGGCACGGTCAGCACCGGAAGTCAAGGCGGCCGCGAGATGCACTGTCTTGCACAAATCTAGAGTGTCGGGACTGTCGTACCCGGTGACTAGTGTTGCCGCCCGAGGGAGCGGGGGATAACCGTGAGCAGCGATATCGACAGACTTGTGGCGGCCGTGTCCGCCGAGTTGACCATTGAACCGCGCGGTGTCCGGTGGACGCACCTGCCGCTGTGCGTGCTCGACGCGGTCTTCTCGATCAACGCGCGATACAGCGGCGTCCTGCGCGTGTGCCGCGCCTACGCCGATCATGACGCGTTGGTAGACCCAATGCTGCCGGCGGCGGCCGCAGACACGGTGCTCGGCACCGACCGTGAACACCCGGTGGAGGCCTTGGCAGATCTCGGACGCCAGCTCGGCGCCGAGCGGGTCGCCGGCGAGGTTCTCCGCAACCGCGGCCGCACCAGCCCCCGAGGCGGCATCCTCAAGGCCGCGGCCGCGATCCGCTACTCGGAGGTCCTGACCAACGCTGGCGTGCAACGCATCGGCGATGTCGCGGAGCTGCTCGCCGATTCCGATCGACTGGCGGAAACCGAGTTGCAGCTAGCGAAGTTGCCCGGCCACGGTGCCGGCGCGCGGCTTTCCTACCTGTGGATGCTCGCCGGAGACGACAACCACGTGAAACCCGACCGAATGGTGCTGCGCTGGCTGCAGCGGCACCTAGACCGACCGGTGACCGTGCCGGAGGCCCGGGAACTGCTGGCCGCGCTCGCCGACTGCCTGCGGCGCACCGCGTGGGAAGTGGATCACGCAGTCTGGCGCCGCGAGTCGGGAAGAACGTGACCGGCTAAATTCGACATCGCGCAGCAGTCCGGCGGGCTCGACCGGCACGCGGCCGGTGAGAGGGTCGTGCAGGTTGCTCGTTCGATCTTGTCCTGCCCGTGGTCGACGACGTCGCTGGCTTCACGTTCCGTGCGGTCACCAGTTGAACTCCGGCGTCAGTCTTCCTCGGCGTAGCGCCCGTTAGTCAATCTGCGCGGTCATGCACCGAACAAACGCACTCGTGGTCCAGCCTCGTGCAGAGCGTGGGCGAGGACCGAACGGCGACGCTCGCGAAGCACCTCGATCAGGCGCTGCTGCTCCTCGATGAGCGTGTCGATGCGGGCGGTCTTGCGGGCGAGGTAGTAGAGGTGTGCCCACATGTAATGGTCGTCGGCTGTTCCTCCCCAACAAAATCAACAATGACCCGGCCGCCGCAGAAGCGCGGCTGAGCGATGCCTGTGATCGGCTGAAATCCGATCGGCGGCCGGTCGGCGACGAGTTGTCCAACAGCGAGACCATCGCCCAACTCGAGGCATTGCTCCTGCTCCGCGGCGCCAAAGACACGATCGACAAGGTAAAGAACCGGCTGTGGGACGCCCAGCGGCGACCTCGACGGTCTATGTCGCCAGGTAAGGTCGTCACCGCGTTTCCAGCTCGGTCCGAGGGCAATCGTGTCTAGGCCGGCCGTGCTTGCTCAAGTGCTGTCATCAGGCAATCACTTCGCCGGACGCTTGCCCGCACAACTCGTCGGCGTAACTTCAGCGCCCATCGGTGCGACATACCGACCGCTATTCGAGATGACCGGAGGGGCCGTACATGGCGCACGAGAGCTGGATGCACCGCCGAAGCCGGGTCGTGCGATCGTCGGCCAGGACCGCCAGCGAACGTCACAGCCGCTTGGCGGCGCGGAACGCTTTGGCGTAGGTGCCCGCGCCATCGATCAGGGACACGCCGCCGGCGTCGCCGAACGTCGGCCCGTTCGCGACTTTGCGGCTGGACAGGACGCGCCGGTGCCCGTCGCTGTCGATGCCCAGATAGATGCCTGTGTGCGATACCTGCGATCCGAGCTGTGGCTCCAGGTTGAAGAACAGGATGTCGCCGGGCTGCAGGGCGCTGAAATTCGTGGCCTGCTTCTTCTCGTCGTGGATCACCTCGGTGCCCGGGCCGAGTTCGGAGAGCGCCCACGCGCGCCGGGGCAGGCCCGGTCCCTTCGTGTTCGTGCCGAGTAGTGGATACCCAGAGCGGTAGCCGTAGACCATGCGCACGAACCCAGAGCAGTCCAGCGACCGCGCCCGCATCGGTTCCGCGTGCTCGTGCACGCCGCCGGCAAAGTCCCAGTCGACGCCGAGGTAGTCGTAGAAGTCGGACTTCTCCAGCCGGCCTTCGGCGCTGTCGGGGCCAAAGCTGGCGTCACCGCCCACCCGCAACTTCTTCGACATCTGATCGGCGGCGCCGTCGGTGTATTGCAGTGCGATGGCGAGGACGTCCGCCGAGGTGTCGCCGACGGTCTTGGGTAGCCAGTCGGTGAACCACGTGTTCTTTTCCGCGCCCGCGCTCCACTCCTGCGGGGCCAGGCGGATCCAGGCGGTGGACGTCACCGTGACCTTCGTGAAGCGGGACTCGGTGAAGGTCCGGCTCGGACCGGTGAGCATCACCGTGCGCGACCCGTCGGTGAAAGATGCGAGCTGGGCCCCCGCCGAGTCGCGGACGATCGTCCGGGGCGGATTGTCCAGCCGCTCGTAGGTGTAACCGCCGGTCGCCGCAGCACCGGCCGGGATCGAGGAGGCCGACACCGCCATGATCTCGTTGTCGTCTCGCGTCGCGACGTAGACGGCGGCTGTGCCGGAGATCGCGATGATCACTGCCAGTACGCCGATTCGCAGAGCCTTGCGCATCATCACCTCATACCGTGGGAACCAAGCCGACCAGCACCCCGCTGATCAGGATCGCGTAGCTGGCGAGGCTTACCCCGCCGGTGGCGATGATCGTCGGCATCGGCTTCTGCCGGACGAGCTGGTAGGCCACCAACCCGGGCACAACGAACCCCAGCGTCTGATGGACGAACAGCAGCGGAAAGTCGGCCTGCAGCACGATCAGCAACGTCGTCTGCAACACCACGCCGAGCAGGACCACCGCGGCGAACAACCGCTTGCCGTAGAGGATCACCATCCGCTGCAGGAGCTTGGTGCCGCCGTAGGTCAGCGCGGTCATGAGGACGATGATCGCCGCCCGCCGGTAGTCTTCCACAATCGTGAGCGCGATCCAGCCGGGCGTGATCATGCCGCCGGGAGAAAGGTTCGTGGTGAGGTAGCACACCAGCCAGAACAGCAAGCCGATGGCGAGCCCCACGGTGGCGACCTCAGGGGCGAGGGAGGTGGTCAGCATCAGGCGGTGGGTTCCAGTTTCGCGAGTTCTTCGAGGAGCAATTCCCCCTGGCCGTGGATGTTGCCGATGGCGAGCAACGACGCCTCTACCTCGATGCCACTGACGATGCCGCGCAACAGTTCCCTCGGGGAGCGTGAACCGCCCAGGTCGACCACGCGATCCTGCCACTCGGCGGGGATCGCGACGCGAGCACTGCGCGTGGGCTCACCGATGAGCACCACGCGTTGTGGAGCGATGCGGGGGATGAGCGCGCCCATCTGGCCGTTGCGCTCGATGCGGTCCGGCCGGCAGTTGATGATCACGTGGAGCGGGTCCGAGATCGCGCCCTGGCGGCGTAGCTGATCGATGTTCATCAACGTCGATTCCGGGTCGTTCGCGGCGAAGACGTTGGCGAAACGCAGCAGGCGCCGCCCCGCCCGGTACTGGTGCACCTGCAATACACCCGGGTCCGGCGGCGCCGCCCACATGCCCTCAAGGGCGGAGGTGCGGTTGACCTTCAGCAGGTCGGCCACGGCCAGCGCGATCGCGACGTTCTCCTTGAACGTGATCCAGCTGAAGCCGCGCATTTCCTCGTCGGTGACCGACTCCGGGTCAACGGCGATGAGCTTGCAGTTCCGCTTCGCCGCCTCCTCCTCGAGGATGTGCAGCCGGTCGCGTTCGGCGGTCAGGCAGATCCCGCCGACCGGCATCGAGCGGCTGAGCGAACGGGCGACGTCGTCGAGCGTCGGGCCCATCTCCGCGAGGTGGTCTTCCCGGACGTTGCACAACACGCCGATGGTCGAGCGGATCAGCTTGCTCTGGTTGATCTCCTGCAGGTCCGGCATCACCGCCATGCACTCGATGACCAGCGCATCCGGCCGGTAGGCCGCGGCGCGGCGCACGATGCCGATCTGTTCGACGACGTTGGCGATGCCGAACTTGCGGTAGACCGGTTCCTCGCTGCCGTCCGGGTGGATGAACCGGGCCGCGGTGCCGGTGGTCTTCGCCGTGGTGACGAGCCCGCCGCCTCTCAGAGCGCCCGCGCACAGCCGGGTGATCGACGACTTCCCGCGGATGCCGTTCACGAGCACGCGCGTCGGGATGCTGTGCAGGTGCTTGTAGTGCTGCCGTTGCTCGGAAATTCCGGCGATCAGGATGGCCGCCGACGCCAGCAGCAGCACGAGGTACAGGAACAGCACGTCAGACTCCGGCTTCGTCCAGCCAGCGCAGGTAGTCCCGGCGGGCCTGCTCTTCTGCGGTCAGGGCGGGGGCCGGCGGCGGGTTCTGCGTGCGCGGTTGCGCCGCCGGGATCTGCTGAGGCCGCACCGGCGGTCGCCGCCGCGGACCGGCCGGCTCGCGACGCCGCTCGTCGCGCGGCGGCCCCGATTCGCCCCGGTCCCGGTGTTCGGCCTGCGAGGCCTTGCGAGCCGGAGCCGGTTCCTGCTGCGCGGCCCTCGGCTTGGCGCGCCGCGGGCCGAGCTCGCGGCGGACGCGTTGGAACAGTTCGGTCTTGTCCGTCGCCGCGCCGGCCGGGCGACGGACCTCACCCAGTCGGTCCGCGCCATCGGCAAGTGCTTGCCGGCAGATCTCGACGCACGACGCGATGGTGCCGATTTCGTCGTGGCGCTGCGGGTAGACGACGTCGCCGGTGTCGCCGTCGGCAATCCGGACGGCCGCGTCCCCGACGCGGCGCAGCGGCCGCACGACGATCAGCAGGTGCCAGCCGAACAGCAGCAGCGCGACGACGGCGACGAGCAGTGCCGCCACGCGCGCGCCGTCCCGGACGGTGTTGTCCGCGAGGCCGAGCGACCCGACCGGCTGTTCGGCGACGACAACCCACTTCAACGAGGCGGTGGTGCCGTCGGTCGCCAGGCGCTGTGCCGCGACGAGCGCCGCGGAGGTCGTCTCGCGGGCGTCCTTGCCGGACCGCGCGGCGTCCACGTTCTTGATCAGCGTCGGATCGGTGAGCGGGGCGAAGGCGAGGTAGCCCTCGGTGTCGGCGATGGTGCGCTTGCCCTCGTCGACGACGCGGACGCGGCCGCCCGCGGAGCCGAGCAGCTCGGCCATCCGCGGAACGTCGTACTCGCCGACGAGGGTGTTCGCCGAGCCGGGTAGCGGGGTGAACGCGTAGACAACTGGGACGCGGCCGCTGGTGTTGTGCTGGCGCAGGCCTTCGCCCGCGGGCAGTTTCCCGGGCTCGCGCAACGACTCGCGCCCGGCCTGGAGCACCACGCCGCCCTGCGCATCGGCGACGTAGACACTGCGGAAGCGGCTTTCGCTGTCGGCGAGCTGCCCGAGCATGCCGCGCACCTGATCCGGCTGTTTCCCCGCCGCCAGGCGGGCGAGCGAGCGCAGGTCGGTCAGGCCCTCGACGAGGCTACGGCGCAAATTGTCGGCTGAACGCGCGACTCGGACGCCGTGCTCGCTGAGCAGGGCCGGCGAGACCTCGGCGTGCTGCCGGCCGAGTGTCGCGGCGACGGCGCCTGACCACCCGAGCAAGGCGAGGGAGACCAAGACGAGGACCAACTGGGCCGAGAGGAACGGCTTCACGCTCGCCGCCGGCTTCCGGCGGCGCAGCTTGGCCTGGTAGCACCCGAACGCGGTGGTCACCCGGTTGACCTCGCGGATCCGCGACTGCCGGACCCGCTCGGCGAGCACGCCCGCCGCGATGGCGAGCGCGTCGGTGCGCAGGCGCCGGATCGGTGCGACGACTGCACGGCGCAGCAGCACGAACCCGGCGAGGGCCAGGCCGAGTAGCGCAGCCGCCGGAATCAGGCCAGGCCAGCGGGCCGGCACCGGATCAACCGGCACCCGGCTCAGGGACACCACGGACAGGCCGAGACTCCCGCCGATCTCAGCCGAGGTCACCGGCGCGTAGGAAACGACCGGGGCGACCGGCCGGCCGGGGTCACCGCCGGCGTCGCCGGTGAGCACACCGGACTGACCGGCGGCGGCAGCCGACGCGGCGCGGGTGAGCAGCTCCTGCGCGGCGGTGTCCTGCTTCGGCACCGCGGTACCGAGCGAGTGCAGGACCGTGCCCTCGGTGGTGACCAGACGGACCTGCTGCCGCGCCGACTTGTCCAGATCCCCGGTCGTTTCGCGCAACGCCGCCGAAACGACGAGGAGCCGCCCGGCCCTCGCGCCGCCGAGCGGGAAAGCCGTGAGCACGAGCGGCGCATCACCAGAACGCGCGACCGGGCGGAGGGTGAGCTTGACGACCGCGACCCCGCGCAACGTCTCCACGGGCACCGGCTCACCGTGGGCCGCCAGGACCTTGTTCTTCGCCGGGTCGTACAAGACCGTGCCGCGCCATTCCGGGTAGGTCTCGCCAAGCCGGGTGAGCAGTGCGGCGTCGTCGACGGTGTCGAACACGCCGGAACTGGCGGCGATCTGGAGGTCGTCCGCAACCGAGGCGGCCGAGGTCGCGGCGCTCTGAGCGAGCGCGGTGGTCGCCCGCTGCTGGTCGGCGGCGACCTCTCCGGAAACCGCGCTCGCGGCCTCGTCCGCGTGGAGCAGCGACAGCGGCCCGGCGGTCGAAAGGTAGACGGCGGTGAAGACGGCGACCACCACCAGCAACACGAAGGTGGTCGCCGAGGAGACTCCGACCCCGCGCGGAAAACCCGACTCGGGGATCTGTTCGCGGAGCCGCGCCGCACGGTCGACGGGTCTTCTCGGCCGGTTCACCTGGTCCCTCGAGGCCTTTCACTCACTCGATCCGACAGGATCGCCGGCCCTCCGGCCGTTGATGGAACGTTGCCACCCATTCGGGCTTCATGAACGTATCAACGAAACCGACAGTAGCGTTACAAGGCCTCTACCTTCGGCAAACGGGGGCAAGGCTGGCACATGGAGCGAATCCGTACACTGGATATGGTGATCTGGTCACGTCGAGTGTTACTCAGTGTTGTTGGCGTCGGCCTGGCCTTGGCTCTGGTGCTGACCCTCCTGCTGAGGTCTGGAGCCACGCCGGCGCCCGTGGCGCACGGGCCGGAAGCCGGTCTGGACACGCTCGTCACGGAGTTCACCTCGGCGCTGTCCGCAGACCAGCCCTACCGCCCGCCCATCGCCGCTGAACGGCGGACGGCCGCCGCGGGCCTCACCGCGCTGCTCGATCGCCGAGACACCGGGGACTTTCGGAAACTCGGCTTCTCGGTCGAGGACCGCGTCGACCCGGCGACCGGACGGCCTTACACGATCGCGACGAACGAACCGGGCACCAGACGAGCGTGGGGCATGTACGTGATCGACCGCTCGGCGCCGCCGTCGCTGGTCGTCGAGGTGCCGCACCCAGGGTTCGACTTGCGGACAGAACTGTTCGGGGTGGACCTGTTCCGGCGGGTGCCGGGCGCGGTGCTGCTGGTCGCGGGGGCCCACCGCAAGGCCGATGACAGCCACGCCGACGTCGCCCACGAAGAGGACTCGGTGTTCCACGTCATCGCTGCCTCGCTGGCAGCGCGCGGGCTGACCCAGGTGCAACTGCACGGCTTTCACGACCAGAACCTGCCGTCGACGGACATCGTGCTGTCGTCGGGCGCCGCCACCGCCGGCGGCGCCGCCCACCGCGCCGCCGACCGCTTGATGGTGGCTGGCTTCGCGGTGTGCCGCGGCTGGGCAGACCGGTGCACGGGCCTGGAGGGCGCCACGAACGTCCAGGGAAAGGCAGCCGCCAAGGACGACACGGGTTTCCTGCACGTCGAGATGAGCCGCACCGTCCGCGATTCGCCGCAACGCCAGGCGCAAGTCGTCCAGGCTCTCGTGGACGCTGACCTGGGCAGGCCGTAGCCGGACCCGACAGCCGGCCACATTGCTCGCTGGGGTGCCGTCGCTGTCGGCGATCGCGGTATCGGCTGCATTTCTGAAGCCGTCGGTGCCGATTTCGGGGAGAGTCAGAGCAACGTTGCGGGCGTCGACGTCCCGTGGGGTGCGAGCCGGCGCGCCGGCTTTGGTTAGCAGATCACTGTCTGCATGGTGGGCGACGTGTGACTTCCGGTTGGAGGAATCGGCGCCACTCAGCCATCAGCGATTCGCGTTCACCTTGCGCCGGTTGCCCGACCACCTCGAAGGCGACTCGTGCGGCGAACGCGTCCTGGCCGGCGATGTGCTGGGCATGGCGGATCCACTTGCAGAACCGTCTCCATTCCGCTGGCGAACATGTGTCAACCCCTGCTCGACACCCATGCCGCAGGCCACGACGTCACCGTCCGGATCATCAATCCGAACGACGGCGGCCAATTCGGCGTTGGCTGGGACATTCGCATCGGCGACGGCATCCCACGACCAGAGAAAGCCCGCATATGAACGAAGAAGCCGCCGCACGAACCGACGACGAAGGCCGACCGTGCGCATGATCGCATTATGGTGCGCGTTCGCGGTGGTTGCCTCGCTGACCATCCTCCTCGATTCGTTTACACCCGGCGCGCCACATCTGCCGGTTCCGGTGTTGTTCGTCGCGTTCGTCGGGTCTTTCCGGCAGTTGTGATCACGGTCGGCAAGATCTTTCTCCGCCTATTCGAGGAGCCTTCCGCGATGATGGCTCCACGATTGGCCCGGCTGCTTCCGGCCGCGCTTCGGTGGGGCGCTCCGCTCGTCACCCTGGGCGCAGTCATTTCACTGTTCTGGCCGGCCCGAAGGTGCCCGACGGCGTCCCCGAGGCCACCCCGCCGGCTACATCATGGATACCCGCCACGGCGACTTTTCGATCAGTGCACATGATTACCTCCGTGCGCAGGTGCTGAATCAGAGGTTGTTCGCTGGAATCTCCATCGCGCTGAACACAGCCGCAGGCACCATCGCGTTTGCCCTGCGGCCACAACGCCGTTGAAAAAGCCGAAATGTCGAGGTAGATAGGCTTGTGCAAAAGGTGGTCCAACGGCGGCTAGATTACGACTTTGCGAAGCGACGGGTGACGTGCCTGGGGCCTGCGGTGGACGCTGTGGACCGATTCCGGTCTCCGATTGGACTCCATTGCTCGCAGAGCGCCCAATACGCCGCGACACTGCTTAACACTAACGTCGATGAAAAATGCGGCCTGGCCTGCACAATTTAACCCTGACCGACACTACGCGGCACTCGTTGACACGGCATTCCTGGGGATTAAAAGCCCGCGGGTTTGACCGCAGTGATCTTGAAACAGTCGTCGATTGCAGGGCTTCTACCTGCGGTTTTATCGAAAGTTGCTCGACTCGTCCGGCGAATTGATCTTGAAACATTTTCGATCCAATATCGTTTTGGTTGTGTTCCGTGGCGATCCGGTACAGGGCAGCGAGGCGTTGCCTGGCAGTCGCCACCATGGAGCCCGGTTCGCCGTCGTAAGCCACGATCGCTGTGATGAGTTCGCTGAGGCTTTGGGGCCCCGCACTATCGAACCGCTGGGTCGCTCCTTGCCCGCCCCAGCGGAACCTCCTGCGGCGATCACGCATGGTCGTCAACCTCTCCTGCGGCTCATTCGCACAACAGCAGACCTGGTGATGCCGTCCTCAGGTCCCGCATGCCCTCAATGGTCCACCTCCGTGCTCGGGAGGGGTCCCGCAGAAGCGCCACCTGCAGTTTGACGCCCGGCCCATGGTGGCGTAACCGTGCCGCCGTCCCGTGCGTCATCGAAAATCGCAGGACTTCGTCGCCGGCGAACAAAGATCCAAGAGCGTGAACAGGTCGGCGACGACCACGCAGAGCGTCGGTATCTCGAGTCGCCGTCGAACGAAAAGGCGTCGCGCCTGCGTGGCACATTCCGCGGGAGCGTTCGGCGGCTCTTCGTTCCTTGCGCGGTGATAGGGCCGGGGCGGCGGCACAAGGTCGATGCCGAGGTACTCGATGTGGGCGCGGTGGCGTTCTCGATCGTGGTGCGCGATCGGGTAGCGCAGCCGAAGATGCTGATCGGGTGGGTTATTGAGGTAGTCCGGCCGTGGACAGCCGTCGAGGTGCTGGCAATGTCGATCCAGGTTTTGCCGGTGCTGCACAGCAGGCCGCCGATCAGCTGGCAGGGACCCCTCCCAGCCAATGCTCGTAAGCTCCGGAGGAGCAGCGCAGACGCGGAAAGGCCACCCTGATGACGTTGCGACATGGAGCATCCGCTTCGGCCCTTCTGCTCGCGGCGCTGGCGGCGGCCGGCTGCACCACCTCGACGGATGCACCCTCATCTCGGCCGGCCGCCGCGAGTTCTGCGGAGTCACCGGCTGCGGACGGTACGAACTACTCATCCTGCACCGACGGTGACTGCGAGGTCGCCGTATCCGGCCCAACCGACATCCCGCTCGGCGGCCAGGGCGATGTCGCCACGCTGTCGGTCACCGAGGTCGAGCCGGCTGAGCCCAATCCGTCGATCGCCTACGACGTCATCGACACAGACGGCACCATCGGACACGGATACGTCATCTCGGGCGAGACCTATGGTGTCATCGGTGGCCTTGCTCCCACGGTGAACCTTGAAGTGCTGCGGGCCGTCGGACAGTCGGTCGTACTTAGCATCACCATGTCCTGAACCATTGTGCTCACGACACGTCGGCGAGATCGCGATCCGCTCAGTGGACGGGGCGTCTGTACCGGTTGGCTGGGAAGTCGCCGCAGCGGCTGGATGGCAGTGGGAAGCCGGGTCGCACCGCCTGGGCAGCCGGCGCGGGACGCGACGCACCAGTTCAACGGCACCAGGAGATCTGGCAGACGGGCCCGGTGACCCGGGGTCTGGGAACCCCCGGGCCCGCAGGGCGCGACGCTACGCGCACGCGGTGCTGCGCGGCTAGCACCAGAGGTGCCTCCCGGACGTTCACGTTGCGCCGACGAAGGCCACCGTGTGGGTTGGAAGCGGTGTGTCCGCAGGTGACCCCGCGCTTAAGCGGCGGCCGTGGGACCGCGGGGGTAGGACGTGGTCTGCGGACCATCCTCAAAGAACGCGCGGCCCGACGGCGCGAACATCGGTCTCATCTCGGTGGTCGCCGACTGTGTCCTGAGCTTCCCCCAAGATCGTGGAGGCATGGACTATGAGGATCATGTGTTATGTCCGAGAAGAGGCGGAAGTTCGACCGGGAGTTCGGTGAGGGAGCGGTCCGGATCGTCCGCGAGACCAATAAACCGATCGCTCAGGTAGCTGCCGACCTGGGGATTCATGCGGGAACTCTGGCCAACTGGGTCAAGCAGGACAAGATCAAGCGTGGCGAGGCGGAGGGGCTCAGTGGTGACGAGCGGGCCGAGTTAGCTCGTCTTCGGGCGGAGAACGCCGAGCTGAGGATGGAACGGGATGTCCTCAGGCGATCCGTGGTCCTGTGGGTGAAGGAGGCGACGCGGTGAGCCTGGCCGCGTTCATCGCCGACCAGAGGACCACCCACGACGTGCCGCACGCTGTCGCTTGCCGGGCTCTGACCGTGTCGGCACTTTCTACAAGTGGAACTCTCGTCGACACCAGCAGACGCCGACGCTGGCCGAACAGCGGCGGACGGAGGTCGACGCGGCCGTCGCGGAGGCGTTCGAGGCCTCCCATGGCTTGCATGGCTCACCGCGTATTCACGCTGATTTACGCGCTGCGGGGTGGGTGGTGAGTGAGAAGACGGTGGCGAACTCGATGGCCCGCCAAGGCTTGGTCGTCCGAACGAAGAAGCGGCGGAAGAATCTGACTCGGCCGGACAAGCGGGCGGTGCCGTTCCCGGATCTGGTGAAACGGGACTTCACCGCGCCGGCACCGAACACGAAGTGGGTCGGCGATATGACCGAAATCCCGACCGACGAGGGCAAGCTCTACCTGTCGACGGCGATCGATCTGTTCTCCCGCCGGCTGCTCGGCTACGCCACCAGCGTCCATTCGGACGCTGAACTCGCAGGTGAGACCATCAAAATGGCCGTCGCCGCCCGCGGCGGAAGAGAACGGGTGGCCGGTGTGATCTTCCACTCCGACCGCGGCTCTACCTACACCGCGCACGATTTCACTGTGCTCTGCAACAAGCTCGGTATTCGACAGTCGATGGGCAGGACCGGGTCATGTTTCGACAACGTCGCGGCCGAGTCGTTCTTCTCAACCTTGGAGCACGAAGTGCTATCCCGCCATCATTTCAAAACCCGGAAAGAAGCACAACAGAATATTGTTAAATGGGTCGTCGAATTCTATAATCGACGACGTCGCCACAGTTCCTGTGACATGCAGTCCCCAATCGACTACGAGACCACTGCGGCCAACCGAGCCGCATAGAGGAGCCCTCCACGGTTCGGGGGGAAGCTCAGTCGGGACTGTTCCAAGATCGGTGTTTCTGGCCCGACACGCCGGGCTGAGGTCCGGCGGGATGGGCACTGTGAGTGATGACATGGGACCTTGTGAGTCCACGCAAGGGTGACGGGAAGCCGGCGCAGCTGTCGCCGGAGCAGGCCGCCGCAGCGGCGATGGTGGCCGAGGCCAAGGCACGAGGGCTGGCGTTGACCGGCCCGGACGGTCTGCTGAAGCTCTTCACGAAGAACGTGCTGGAAACGGCGCTGAACGAGGAAATGACCGAGCACCTCGGTCACGAGAAGAACCAGGCGGACCCGGGTCGGGACTCGGTCAATGTGCGGAACGGTGCGAGGCCGAAGACCGTGATCTCGGACGCCGCCGGCGAAGTGCGGATCGAGGTGCCACGGGATCGGGAAAGCACGTTCGAGCCGCAGATTGTGAAGAAGCGGCAGCGTCGGCTGACGGATGTGGATCAGGTCGTGCTGTCGTTGTATGCGAAAGGGATGACCACCGGTGACATCTCCGCGCACTTTAACGAGATTTACGGGGCATCGGTGAGTAAGGAGACGATCTCCCGGATCACTGACAAGGTGATCGCCGAGATGCAGGAATGGGCTAACCGGCCACTCGACGCGATCTACGCCGCCGTGTTCATTGACGCTATCCATGTCAAGATTCGGGACGGGCAGGTCGCCAACCGGCCCGTCTACGCCGCCATCGGCGTGACTGTGGACGGCCACAAGGACGTCCTGGGCTTGTGGATGGGTGTCGGAGGCGAGGGCGCGAAGTTCTGGATGAGCGTCCTGGTCGATTTGAAAAACCGCGGCGTCCAGGACGTGTTCTTCCTCGTCTGCGACGGCCTCAAAGGTCTCCCGGACACCGTCGCCAACGTGTGGCCACAAACCGTCGTTCAAACCTGCATTGTCCACTTGATCCGCAACACGTTCCGCCTGGCCGCAAGGCAGCACTGGGACGAGATCAAGCGCGACATCAAACCGATCTACACGGCACCGAATCCCGGCGCTGCACTCGCCGCACTGGACGAACTCGAGGAGAAATGGAAGGCGAAGTATCGAGCGATGATTCGGCTGTGGCGCAACGCCTGGGAAGAATTCGTACCGTTCCTCGACTACGACGTTGAAATACGCCGCATGATCTGCTCGACGAACGCGATCGAATCACTGAACGCCCGCTACCGGCGGGCGATACGCGCACGTGGGCATTTCCCTACCGAGCAGGCCGCGATGAAGTGTCTATATCTTGTAACCCGGAGCCTGGATCCCACCCGGACCGGCCGCGCCAGGTGGACGATGCGTTGGAAGCCAGTCATCGACGCATTCGCCATCACGTTCGGTGACCGCTGGCCGGGAGCCGAAACCTACTGACCGAACCGCCGGAAACACCGATCACGGGATAGACCCGCTCAGTCCTCATGTGGGCTTTTGTTGTGTGCTCCGCTGGTTTGGGGTCAGCCACAGGGGAGGGGGTTGGGGTAGCGCTTGAGGACGTGGGGTTGGTGGATGTCGCCGGGCCAGAGGATGAGGTGGTAGAGGTCGTGGCCGAAGCGGCCGTCGTCGGAGATGGTGCGGAACCCTTTGGCGTAGACGCGCGCGGTGTAGTCGCCAGGTGGGACGGTGGTGCGGGGGATGCTGGGGGTGTAGTTCAGCATCGAGACGAGGATGCGGCCGGTGGTCGTGCGCAGGCCGGCTTCGGCGACGTGGTCCCAGCCGTCGAAGTTGTCGTCGGGGCGGTGGTGCGGACGTCGAGGATGACGGGGACGGTGGTGCGGCGGGCGGTGCTGACGTCGAAGACGCCGTTGTCTCCGGCGATGAGGTCGTTGATGAGCGGCATGGTCCAGTCGTCGGGGTCGAAGCGGACGGTTTCGTCCTGGACGAAGAAGCTGTTGTAGTCGGCGAACACGTCGAGCTCGGCGTAGACGAGCCGGGTGCCGTCGGCGCCGGAGTCGGTGCTGGTGGGTAGTTGGTCGGGCATGAGGTGGACCTGGGCTCCGTCGGGTAGGTCGTGGATGGTGGAGGCGAAGGGACCGCGGGCGCGCATGCAGGTGATGGCGTCCTTGACGACGAGGTTGTCGTCGCCGTAGCTGCCGCCTGTGGTGAACAGCCGCAGCGGGAGGAGGCGCTGGTCGTGATCGAGCGGGCCGTGGCGGTCTTGCCAGGCACCGGCGAAGGCGTGGACGCCGCGGACGTCGGGGTCGGCGAGTAGCCAGGCGGCCCAGTCGTCGAGGCTGGTGCCGATCGGGGTGCGGCCGGCGGTTTCGGGGTCGAAGGTGATGATCTCGTGGTTGCCGGTGATGGCGAACTGGCGGCCGAACAGGTCCTGCGCGAAGCAGAACAACCCGTCGGTCTGCCCGCCGTAGGTGTCCTTCCAGGTGGCGGGGGTGTTCCAGTGCTGCAGTTCGGGTCCTAGGCCGGTCGGGCCGCCGCGGAAGAGCTGGATCCCAGCGTTGGACACGGTGAAGCCGTTGACGGTGCTCAACAGTTCGGCCAGTTCGCCGAGGGGGCCTCGGTGTGGCCGAGGTCGAGATCGATGCGCGGGCCGAGCGGCCCGCGGGCCGCGTTGAGTAGCTGCGCAAGGGGGCTGGTGCTGGTCATGGTCGTCAGTCCGCCAGGATGGTGACGCGCTGGCCGTTGTCCAGGCCGGAGATCTGGTTGGCGATGGACCGTCCGGCTCCGCGGTTGTGGCCTGGGTCGATGTACTTCACGGACGATCCGTCACCGCCTTCCTGGAACACAGCGGGAGGGTATTCGTCGCGATCGTAACCGGACCGGGTCTTCGGGACCTGTTTCATGGACTCCTCACGGCGGTCTTCAGCACCGTCGCGGTCGCCCGGTCATCGGGCAGGCGATCCCGGTGGCGCGCCCACGCCTGCAGCGCCGCCAGCGCCATCGCCTGCGCGGACGCCGGCTCGGGGGAGCGGTGTTCGGCATGCAACCCACACTGTGCCGATCTACTCGGCATGTCGAATCATTCGACAATAGTTGCCGACGTGCTCAGGGCAGTTCGACGAACGGCACGCCGACGGCGGCGAGCTTGGTTTGCAGGTTGATGTCGCCGGTCGCGACGTAGAGCGCGGATCCGGGGTGGTCGGACTGCCGGAGCAGGGTGGCGGCGACGAACGGGTCGTCGGGCACGGTCAGGTCGAGCCAGGACGGAAGTCGATCGCTGTGCGGCTCGATGTGCTCGAACACCGCCCACACATCACCGGCCACACGCACGCCGGCACGACCGTCGCCGTTCGTCCGCAAGCCCTTGAGCCTTCTCTCGGCCCGCTTGGCTGCATCGCGCAGGTGGGGACTGTTGGCGGCGAGTGGCCGCGATTCGGGTTCGGCGAACTCCACCGTCGGGTGCTGATGCGCTGGTGGCAGCTTGCGGCGTTTCGGCGGGCGCGCGCGCCAGATTGGCGAGCACGCACGCGGTACCCGGGCGTTTTGCTCCGCTTCGACCTGGATGGCTACTTGACCCGTCGAACCAGCGGGGATGTACTGGACGTGGCGATGGATCCCGCCGGGGCCCATGTGGCCCGAACCGCCGGAAGTGCCGGCTGATGGTTTCCTGGTCGATGCGTGCTGCAGCGGACCGGGAGGCTGTCGTGAAGACAATCAGCCGTTCTTTGCGATTGTCGATCTTCCTCGGCGAAAGTGACATCTGGCATCACCGGCCACTGGATGCCGAGATCGTGTCGCGCGCGCACCGGGCGGGTTTGGCCGACGCGAATGTGTTTCGCGGTATCGCCGGCTACGGCGCGAACTTGCGCATTCACACGCAGCGTCTGCTGCCGCTCGGCGGAAACCTGCCGCTGGTGATCGTCATCGTTGACTCCGCCGAGAAGATCCGGGCGTTCCTGTCACAGCTGGATGACCTCGAGCTCACCGCGCCGGTGGTGCTCGACGAGCTCGAGTCCATTCGCTTCACCGATTCGGCCCCGGCGTGGGCGCGCTGGTCACGGGCGAGCTAGGAGCCGGCGCGCGGGGCGACGCGAAGTTCAGTTCGGCGGTGCCACCCACATCGAGAGGGAGTGCATGACGATGCAACTCACGGGAACCGCGTTGCGCATGACGATCCTCATCGGAGAAGACGACGTCTGGCACCACGCTCCGCTGCACCGGGAAATCCTCGAACGCGCCCGCAAAGCGGGCCTCGCCGGCGCCACGGTCATGCGCGGCTGCGAAGGCTACGGCCTTCACGGCATGATCCACACCACACGGGTGCTGAGCATGGCCGACCACATGCCCATCCTCGTGCTGTTCATCGACCGGGCGGACAAGATCCGGGCGTTCCTCCCTCAACTGCAGGAGGTGATCAGCAACGGCACCGTGGTGCTCGACGAGGTCGACGTGATGACGATGGGATGGTCCACTCTGGGCCCCGTGACCAGATCGCCCACCGACAACTGACGCTCCATTGTCCGTCAAACATCGGAGTCGGCCCGTACGGCGTCCGTGGTATCCCACGGGCTGGCCTCACGACCGCAGTGCACAGGCCGCCGCAAGCCCCAACGCCTGTGCGCTGCTCCGCGGGGATGGTCGCCCCACCTCCCATTTAGGGGCCGGCCATCCTCGCCCCCGCAGACGTGTGCGGCGTCGCTGCGGCTCAGAACCGACCTGGGCGAACTCATGGTGGTCGTCCACGCTGGCGTCGCCGCCGAATCCGGACAGACCGTGCAGGTGCTCGCGACCCGTATCACCGGTACCGGCGTGGTGGCGGGTACGGCCGCGTACCTCGCGTCGGAGCAGATTCTCGGTGAATCGGCCGGGCCCGTCGCCAGAGGACGTTGTGCGGGTCTCCGTGTTGATCCGCGACCTCGATACTTTCGCATCCACCGACAAGCCACGCGGAACTGGCGAGCAAAAGCCGTAGAGCCCGCACGGCGGGCAAGAAACCCCGCACGACGAAGACGACGGCTGGCTCACTGTGCAAACCAGGGAAGCACTCACGGCGATCGACGCCCAGCACCGCCACGCGGTCGATGCGCTATTCGAGCGCGCCCCACAGCCGGGTATCAAGCTTCAACGGGGCGAAGGTGACGCGGGCTGGTTCGAGCCCCCCGGCCACCAAACGGTGTGACCACCACGATCTGGTGGTAGGGCACTGGCCGCGATGACCAGCAGGTCGCCGCGGCGGACAGCGGATGGATGAAGCGGATGCTCCCGCAGTGGCACGGTGCGGCGATCAGCTGCCGCGGCGATGGCGAGTTCCTGCGGGGTCGAGACGTGATTAGTTGCCAGCGATCAGCCCAGTGCCTGGTCGTCGGAGCTGCGGATGTGATCGCTGTGGTGTATCAGTTTCGTTGCCGGCGCCGCAAAATGACGAACAGGAGGACGCCGGCGGCGAGAAGCACGCTGCTCAGGATTGCTTAGACTCGGATGTCGGCGCCGGTGGACGCCAGCGGAGGCGCTGCCGTTGTGGAGTGTGGACGGTTCTGGTCGGATCGCGGCACGACCGGGGAGAGGGGACGTCGGTGATCCAGCCGGTGGGCGCTCTGACTCTGCTTGACCCAATCGCGCCGGTCGAGGGCCGTTCTGCCGCGACGGGATCATCGTCGCGGTCAGGAACCGTGAGAAGCACAGCGTCATCACCAGCACCGGCAGCACTCTTTCCTGGCCCGCGGCGACCGGGATCCGCGGCTCGGGGAACCACAGGTCGCACTGGGCGATCTGGCCGGGCTCGTAGACCACCCGGTCGACCAGGTCGATCCCGGCATACTCCGGGCGCAACGCGGCCAGCTTCTTCTTCAACGGCGACATCGAGTGCGGCCAGCCGATCTTCTGCGCGATCACCGGTCCCGGCATCCGCGGCCACTCCGCCGGCAACACCCGGATCTGCGGCTCTGATCAACGATCACCGGCAACAGACCCACACCGGGTTACGAGACATCCCTTAGCCGAGGAGTTTGCGGGGGCCGGTTCTTGAGTTCGGCAGCCACGAACTCGAGATAGTCCGGGTGGTAGCCGGACAAGTCGGTGAACTTTGGAAAGTACTGCCGACGAAGACCGTTCGTGTTTTCGTTCGTGCCGCGCTGCCAGGGCGAGTGCGGGTCGCAGAAATAGATGTCCAGGTCGGTCGCTGCGGCGATCTGGATGTGGTTGGCCATCTCCTGCCCTGGTCCCAGGTCAACGTCCGGCGCAGAGTCCGCGGCAGCCTGGACATCGCCTTCGTCATCGCTTCCTGGACGTCGAGGGCCTTGTGCGTGTGCGGCAAATGCAACAACATGACGAACCCGGTTGCTCGTTCGACGAGCGTGCCGATAGCGGAGCCGTTTCCGGCCCCAGTAATCAGATCGCCACGCTCAGGACGGCGTGGGGTTCGGGGGCTTCGTGTTTGGCTGCTGGTCGGTTCCGGTTGGTGTCGGTGGGTGGCTGTTTTCGATTGTGGGGCGTGGGTTGGTGATCCAGCGGGCGGCGAGCAGGCCGGATGCGGTGGTGAGGATGGCGGCGGCGATCACGGTGGTGTTGAGGCCGAGGGTGTCGGCGAGAATGCCGGCGAGCAGGGCACCGGCGGCGTAGCCGGTGTCGCGCCAGAAGCGGTAGGTGCCGAGTGCGTTGGCGCGCCAGGTGGGGTGGGCGTGGTCGGAGATTGACGCGATGAGTGTCGGGTAGACCATGGCGGTGCCCAGGCCGAGTGCGATGGCGGAGATGATCCCGGCGAGCAGGGGATCGGCGAGCAGTGCGAGCGCGAGCACGAATCCGGCGGCTTGGACGAGCATGCCGGTGACGATGAGGGGTTTGCGGCCGATGCGGTCGGAGAGGTGCCCGCTGGGGATCTGGCCAAGCCCCCACAGCAGGGGGTAGAGGCCTTTGATGAGGCCGACGGCGGCGAGGCCGAGTCCGTGCTGGGTGAACAGCAGCGGGAACACGCCCCAGGTGAGCCCGTCGTTGAGGTTGTTGACCAGGCCGGCTTGGCTGGCTCCGCGCAGGGACCGGTTCTGCCAGGTGGTGCGGGCGAAGGTGGCGGCCAGGCGGGCGGATTGGGCGCCGTCGGCGGGTGCGGGGTGGTGGGACAGTTCCAGGGCGACGTGCGCGGCGGTGTCGCGCACGACGAGGGACAGGCCCAGCCCCGCGGCGACGAAGACGACCCCGATGAGTTCGGGGAGGGGGCGAAGGCCGTGGGTGGCGGCGAGGTAGCCGGTGAGCAGGGCGACGGCGCCGACCGCGACGTAACCTGCGGCTTCGTTGAGGCCGGTGGCCAGCCCGCGACGAGCCGGGCCGACGAGGTCGATCTTCATGTTGACGGTCATCGACCAGGTCAGGCCCTGGTTGAGGCCGAGCAGCACGTTGGCCGCGATGATCCAGCCCCACGACGGAGCCCAAGCGAGGGCGAACGGCACGGGAATGCCGATCAACCAGCCGGCGATCAGCAACTGCCGGCGGCGGAACCGGGCGGTCAGGGCCCCGGCCGCGAGGTTGGTGCACGCCTTGGTGGCGCCGAAGGCGATGATGAAGGAGAACACCGCGAGGTCGCTGGTCAGGCCGAAGGTCTCGGTGCCGATCAGGGGCACGGTGGTGCGTTCCAGCCCGACCAGACCGCCGACACAGACGTTGACGATGACCAGCAAGGTGAATTGGAGCCAGTTCTCACGCAGGCCCAGTCGCACCGCTGTGGTCATGACGGCTCGGTCCCGCCGGTGAGGTTCAGGTCGTGGGCGCGGACGTAGTCGCCGGGACCGCCGTCGAGCACCGTGAGATCGGTGCGGCCGGCGCGCTCGAGGAGGCTGGCGGCGGTCATGGCGCGTTCACCGCGCCCGCAGGCCACGACGGCACCGGCGGGGACGTCGGCGGCGTGTGCGGTCAGGCCACCGAGTTCGAGGTGGATCGCACCCGGCACGTGACCGGCGCGGTACTCCGGTGCCTGACGAACGTCCACATAGGACCCTGTCGGTGCGCGGGTGGCGGTGGTGAAGGCAGTGCTGCGCACCTGGCCGCCGTCCCCGGTCCAGGCGGCGATGCCGACCGCCAGCTGACCGGCCAGCCGTTCGTACCCGATTTTCGCGGACTGCCAGGCGATGTCGGCGGGGTCCTGGTCGGGGTTGAGGACGAACACCAGCGGGGTGGTCTCAGGCAGCAGCCAGCCCAGCCACGTCGCGAACTGCTCGCGCAATGGAATCGACACCGCGCCGGGAATGTGGGCGGCGGCGAAGTCGGCCGCGGGGCGGACATCGACGACGGTTGCCCCGTCCGCGAGCAATGCCCGCACAGTGGCAGGGCGCAGCGCGGGCAGCGCCGGGGTGCCGGCCAGGATTGCCGGGCCGCGGCGATTGGCCTCGGACAGGCGGGTGAAGTACGCCGGATACGTTCCGAGGCCGGCGAGCAGATCACCGACGAACGCGTCCTCGTCGGGTGCCGCCAGCAACGGGTTGGCGCGCTTCTGGTCGCCGATGGTCGACGTGCGTTCAATTCCCGGCGGGGCGGAGCAGAACGATCCCGCGCCGTGGGTGGGCCACACGGCAACAGCGTCGGGCAGGGTGATCAGTCGCTGCAGCGACCGGTACTGGGCGCGTGCCAGCTGGTCGGCCCGCGCCGGGCCGAGCAAGTCCGTGCGGGCCGCGGAATTGACGATCAACGAGCCGCCGGTGAACACGCCGAGCTCGCGCTCGCCGTCGAGCAGCAGGAACGACAGGTGCTCGTCGGTGTGGCCGGGGGTCGCCAGAGCCCGCAGTGTCAGGCCGCCGAGATCGACCTCGTCACCGTCGGCCAGAGGGATGTGGTCGAAGAGCCGGCCTCCCGCCGCGGAGGCGAGCACCGTCGCTCCCGTGTCGTGACCGAGCTGCACGGCGCCGGAGAGGAAATCGGCGTGCAGGTGGGTGTCGGCGGCGAAGGTGACCCGCAGGCCACGCCGCCGCGCGGCGGCGTTGAGGGTCCGCAGATCCCGAGAGGCGTCGACGGCCAGCGCGCGGCCGTCTCCCAGGTCCACCAGGTAGGCGCTGTTGCCGAGTCCTTCGTCGACCAGCGGGAGCAGATGATCGTCGGTGAAGCTCACAACGTTCTCCAACCTCGTCGGGGCGGGCCCCGTGCGTGCTGTGCGGCGTGTCCGTCGTCTGATATACATTAATCCATAGATTTATGGAGGATGGGAAGATGGTGGAGGGCACCACGGCCGATCCGGTCGGCGGGTCGGTGAAGGCGGCGGCCAAGGCGCGGTTGTACGAGGCGTTCGCGGTGAGCGGGAAGGCGCTCGCCAACGGCAAGCGCCTGGAATTGCTGGACCTGCTGGCGCAGGGTGAGCGCACGGTGGACGCGCTGGCCACCGCGGCGGGGCTGAACCTGACGACGGCGTCGGCGCATCTGCAGACGCTCAAGCAGGCGGGCTTCGTCGCGACCCGCCGGGACGGGGTGCGGGTGCACTATCGCCTCGCCGGCGACGACGTCGCGCAGCTGTTCGCGTTGCTGCGCACCGTCGCCCAGACCCATCAGCCGGCGGTGCCGCCGGCGCGTGACGCCTACCTCGGCGCCGCGCCCGCAGGGGAGATCACCCGTGAGCAGTTGCAGGCGCGCGCGGCGGCCGGGGATGTGGTGGTGCTGGACGTCCGGCCGCTACACGAGTACCGGGCCGGTCACATCCCGGGCGCGCTGAGTGTCCCGGTGGAGGAGCTGGCGGATCGCATCAACGAAGTGCCCGAGGGAGCCGACATCGTCGTGTACTGCCGGGGCGAGTACTGCGTGCTGGCCTACGACGCGGTGCGGCTGCTGACCGACCGCCGGCGCCGTGCGGTCCGGCTGGACGACGGCATGCTGGAGTGGCGGCTGGCCGACATGCCGGTCAACACCGGGGACCTCGCATGACCGAGCACGCCCACCCAACTGGCCGCCGCGACCGATAGGCATCCGGGGCTGGCCGGCGGGCCGGCCTGCTTGGACTACAACGTCACCGCGCCGGTCGATCCGCGCGTCTTCGAGGCCGCGATGCCGTACTGGACGATCCGGTCAGTGACCGCCTACACACAAGTTGAAGGCCATCGACAGCTCCCACTCCGTCTTCGCCGTGGGGAGCCGGCAGCAAAGTTCTCTCTCGAACGGTGTTCGTATACATAGCCTGACGTGGGCTGATCGCAACATGCCCATCGTCACGTTGCGCTCAAAGAGTGACACGACGACGAGCCGGGGCCGCGGGCGCGAGATGCCGTGAACGCCACACCGCGCGAGGGCATGTCGGGGCCCCATGGCGCCGCGCGGCGCGGCCTACCGTCGTCGCGACGAACACGAACAGGGGTGCAGGGTGGCCGAGGACGAGCAGGCGTCGAAGAAATGTTTCCGGTGCCAGAAGTCCGAGCCCGGGCCGGGCGGGGTCCTTATCCGGACTAAGACACTACGTCCTTGATCAAGGAATGAGGCTCGGAACCGCGGGCCGACGTGGCGCCGAGTTACGAGCCGGTCCGGCGCACGTGGTGGCGAATCGGGGCCGACGGTCCACTGGTGGACGTGCAGGTCGAGGGCGGCGAGGTTGGCCGCCCACACCAGGCTCGGCAGGTCCTCGATCAGCGGGTAGGCGATCGTGCCCGGGCCGCGGCCGCTGCGGGCCCCGGAGCTGGGCAGGACCGCGGTGCGGATCCAGTCCGGGGCGCCGCGGGGCAGGTTCTTTTCGAAGAACGCCTGATCAGAGGCGGTGCCATCCGGGAATCGGACCATCGTGACCGGTCGGCCAAGCAGGTGGGGGAGCAGGATCGGGGCGATGCTCGACTAGTAGTGCACGACCTCGCCCTTGGTGTACCCGCTCGGGTACAGGGGCTTGTCCAGGTTGGACAGCACCAGCTGGCGCTCGCCGACCTGCACGGTCAGCTTCTTCTCGGCCATCGGCCTCACCCGCCGCCGCGGCCGGGCTGCTCGGGCACGGATACTGGTAACTGGCCACTATTCATCCGTGCAGTATTGCCTCGATTGCCTTGTCCAGCTGCGGACACGCGGCTACATGCTCAGCCGCCGGAATCACTCGCCGCAGCGCCTGGCGCGCCCGGTGAGGCCAGCCTGTCCCGGGGAAGGCTCACCGTCTACCGCAGCAGCGTGAACATCAACTTCGTCGGTGTGTCCTACCGCTGGGACCTGGATCTTGGCCGGGTAGATCGTTTTACGATTACCAGCATGCCCTGCTGCGCTGGCGCCACCGGCGGCTCCGGTAGCGGTGATCGGCGAGAGGCAGGTCATCTCCATCTGTGGTTGGCGAGGCGGACCACGAGCAGCACGACAGCGAATGCCGCGATCATTCCGGCCGCGATCACGAGATCGTTCATGGTCGCCCCCTTGGGCCCCGGGGCGGAGCGTCGGTTGGCGGGCTCCTTACAGCACAAAGTAGCGCAGCCACAGGTACGGCGCGGCCACGAGAACGGTGATCAGGGTGACGATCGTGCCCTTCCGGGTGAACTCCCAGAACAAGATCGGCGAGCCGGCGCGGGCGGCGATGCCGAGCATGACCACATTGGCGCTGGCGCCGACGGCGGTCATGTTGCCGCCGAAGTCCGCGCCCAAGGCGAGCGACCACCACAGGGCCTGCGAGTGCGACGGATCCGGGATGTCGTTCGTGAGCGCGAGGACAAGCGGGCTCATCGTTGCCACGTAGGGGATGTTGTCGATGACCCCCGACAACAGAGCCGAAACGCCCAGGATCAAGAACACCGCGACCAACGCGTTTCCACCGGTAGCGTCTGCGGCCAGGCGAGCGAGTGTGCCGATGACCCCTGTTTTGACCAGCGCGCCGATCATGATGAACAACCCGGCGAAGAACAGCAACGTCTCCCATTCGACCCCGGCCAGGTAGTCCTTGGGCTGGGTGCCCGACACAAGAACGAGCAGCCCGGCGCCGAGCAGGGCGACCACGGACGGGTCCAGGTGGAGTCTGGAGTGCAGCACGAAGCCGGCGAAGACCAGCAGCAGCACGGCGCCGGACTTGAGCAGCAGCTTGGGCTTGTGGATGGCCTCGCGCTCGTTCAGGGCCATCACGTCGGCGACCCGTCGCGGGTCGACGTCGAACGAGCCCCGGAACAACCACGGCAGCACCAGGACCAGGATCACCAGCTCGATCGCCACGATGGGGGCGAGGTTGATGAGGAAGTCGTTGAACGTCAGTCCGGAGCGGCTGCCGATGATGATGTTCGGTGGGTCGCCGATGAGCGTCGCGGTGCCGCCGATGTTCGACGCGAAGACCTCGGCGATGAGGAACGGCGCGGGTTTGATGTCGAGCCGGTCGCAGACCAGCAGTGTCACCGGGGCGATCAGGAGCACGGTTGTGACGTTGTCGAGGAACGCCGACGCGACCGCGGTGATCAGCGCCAGCAGGATCATGATCCGCAGCGGGGATCCCTTGGCGCGCTTGGCGGCCCAGATCGCGACGTACTCGAATACCCCGGTGCGGCGCAGGATCCCGACGATGATCATCATGCCAAGCAGGAGGAAGATCACGTTCCAGTCGACGCCGGTGTCCTCGGAGAAGAACGCGTCGGCCGAGCCGCTGACACCCGCCGCGAGCACGACACCGGCACCGGCCAGCGCCACAGCCATCTTCGGGAGCTTCTCCGTCGCGATGAAGATGTAGGCGACGACGAACACCGTGACCGCGATGGCCGTGCTCACCGCGCCACCGCCTGGGTCAGTGCAGCGCGAGCTCCAGCAGTCGCGAGGCCGACACGACGCCCAGCAGCGTCCGGCCCTCCATGACCGCCACGAGCGGGCACCGCAGCCGCGCCATCACCGCGGCCACCTCCACGACCGTGTCGTCCGCAGCCACCCGCGGCAGCTCCACAGGCTCCCTCGGCAGCAGCTCCCGCACCCTCCGGCCACCGAGTTTGTCCGCGATCCGGTCGGCCATCGACTCGTTCAGCACTCCGGCCAGCGACGGGTCGTCCTGCACGTAGGGGGGCACCAGGAACTGCACCACCTCTGATGCGGGCAGCACCGACTGCGGGCAACCCGACGCATCCG
Organism: Amycolatopsis sp. NPDC051372; assembly: GCF_040682095.1. Classification (NCBI taxonomy): domain Bacteria; kingdom Bacillati; phylum Actinomycetota; class Actinomycetes; order Pseudonocardiales; family Pseudonocardiaceae; genus Amycolatopsis; species Amycolatopsis sp. NPDC051372. Next base: position 92,401 of record NZ_JBFBAF010000016.1, on the reverse strand, counting down.
TCACCACCAGCCCAGGCAGCCTTCGCTCCGCCAGGAGACGAGCAGCGGCCAACGCATCGGAATCCAGATCGACGACCGGGTAGTCCTCGACCATCTGAGCGGCGTGCATACCGCCAGGCTACGACGACCGGCGGGAACTCGTGGGGGCACGAGTCGCTCCTGTCGCGTTCTTGACACGTCGTCGTCCGGTGGGAACAGCCAGCGATCAGCGGGACAGGACCGTGAGTCTGCGTGAGGTCGAATGCGGGAACGAGCGGCATGCGACTCCTCCGGGATCGAGCAAGCGGCTCGCCGCCCGGCTGGGCACGAGCAGGCCGACCAGACTTCCCGGCACTCCACGCGTAAAGATGCCGCACAGACAAGGCCGGGGCAAACCGCAGCGGTGACATCCCGAACACGGCCGGGCAGGCAACCCCGTTGCCGGGACCCAGCTCAAGGTCTCGGCGATCGGCCAATGGCAGCGGCCGGCGGCCGGTTCCGCGTCACCTGGGCGGAGCGCGATAGCCCAGCTGGAAATGTGTTGCATTCACTGCAATAACGGAACTTTCACCTCGGCCGGCGTCTTGTCCGGGCGCCAGCCCCGCCACGCGGTGTGGCGCAGGCGGTGTTCGCGCGGGGTGAACTGGCGGTAGAAGACCTCCCCGACCAGGACCGGCTCGACCCAGTAGGCGCCGCGGGCCCGCGCGCGGCACCTCGTTCGCGAACGGGCTCGTCGCGCGCTCCAGCGGCGCGAGTTTGGCCTGGGCGTCGAGGAGGGCCTGGTGGTTGAAGCCGGTGCCCACGTCGCCGATGTACAGAAGGTCGCCGGTGTCTCGGTCGTGCGCGCCGAGCAGTATCCCGCCCAGGAGCCCTTCGCGCCCGCCCTGGCCACCGCGCCAGCCGCCGATCACGACCTCGTGCGTCTGGATCAGCGGGTGCTTCAACCACTCGGGGCTGCGCCGGCCCGCCCGGTACTTCGAGGTCCGCGCCTTGACGACGAGGCCTTCCAATCCGCTGGTCGCGGCGACGTCGAGCAGGTCCTGCGGGGTCATGCCGGTGGCCGAGAGGTCGGTGTGGCTGTAGGACGGGGTGATCGCGACTAGGTTCGTGTCCGGCGGCTCAATCTCCTCGAGGACCGCGCGGCGCTCGTCGTAGGAGAGCTCGAGCAGGACCTCGTCACCGAGCTGCAGGATGTCGAACACGAAGTAGGCGACCGCCCGTCCGCTGCTGTCGTGGTTTTGCAGCAGCCCGAAGTCGGGCCGACCCGCGTCGTCGAGAGCGACGACCTCGCCGTCGAGCACCGCGCGCCGGCCGCCGAGCGCATCGGCCATCGCACCGGCCAGCTCGGGGTAGCGGCCGGTGAAGTCGTTGTTGTTGCGGCTGGTCAGCACCGTCGTGCCGTCTGCGGCGACCCGCATGATCGAGCGGTAGCCGTCCCACTTGTACTCGTAGCTGTACTTCGGATCGTCGCGCAACTGGCCCCCGTCTGCGGTGGCCAGCATCGGCTCCACGTAGCCGGGCACCAGGGACCGGTCGCCCGGCGCGCGCTTGGCCATCGGACCTCCCCGGCTCGCCGGTCGCCGAGCAGCCTGCGCCCGGCGGCATCTGGCGCGAGCCTAACCCGCCAGCCCGCCCGCCGCCGATGGGAAACGTGCAGGTCAACAGCCCTGACGGGTGGTTTCGCGGGGGCTGCCGGGCGGGTACCGCCGTTGTGGGCCGGGCCGCCGACATGCTCGGCGCGACGCAGGGTTTCCTGCGCAGTCTCGACGAAGCCGGATTCCTGGCACCGCAACGCTCCGCCGGCGGTCACCGCCGCTACTCCCGCCGCCAGCCCCGCCTCGCCGCGCGCGTACGGGAACTGGTCGACCGCGGCACCGGCCTCGACGCCGCCTGCCGCATCATCACCCTCGAAGACCAACTCCACGACGCCCAGCGCGAGAACACCGAACTTCGCTCCGCCGAGTGACCCGGGCCGTTCTCAAAAACGCCTCGTTTATGCGAGACATGGCGCAGGCTGGAAGCGACGAACTGTTCAGTGCTTGCTGTTATAACACTGTCAGCTGTACTGTTCGTCGCATGCTGACTTGTGAGACGCGGGGTGCCGCGCTGGCTCGGCTGGGCCGCGCGCTGGCCGATCCGACCCGCTGCAGAATCCTGGTGTCGCTGCTGGACGGGGCCAGCTACCCCGGCCAGCTCGCCACCGAACTCGGCTTGACCCGCTCGAACGTGTCGAACCACCTGGCGTGCTTGCGCGGCTGCGGCCTGGTCGTGGCGACCTACGAGGGCCGCCAGGTCCGCTACGCCCTGGCCGACGAGCACCTGGCCCGCGCCCTGGGCGAGATGGTCAAGGTCGTGCTCGCGGTCGACACCGCGCAGCCCTGCGTGGACGACGACGTCCGGGCCACCGCGGCGACCGCGTCGGTGGAGGTGGGCCGGTGAGCGGCGACCCGGGACGGCGACTCGACCTGCCGCTGACGACGACAGCCGCCCCGGCGGTGGAGCCGGACGGGTGCGCGGACGGCTGTTGCGCGCCGCCGGTGGCGGCGACCTCGGCCACGACGGCGCCGGTGGACGCGGAACGCCGCGCGGTGCTGACACGGCGGGTGCGGCTGCTGGTCGCGGCCACGATCACCTACAACGTCATCGAGGCGGTCACCGCGCTCTCGGCCGGGACGATCGCCTCGTCGACCGCGCTGATCGGGTTCGGGCTGGACTCGGTGATCGAGGTCGCGTCGGCGGCCGCGGTGGTGTGGCAGTTCTCCGGCAAGGACCCCGAAGCCCGCGAGCGGGCGGCGCTGAAGGTGATCGCGCTGTCGTTCTTCGCGCTGGCCGCCTACGTCACCGTCGAATCGGCCCGCGCGCTGTTCGGCTCCGGAGTCGCCGAACACTCCACCGTCGGGATCGTGCTGGCCGCGGTGTCGCTGCTGGTGATGCCGTTCCTCTCGGCCGCGCAGCGGCGCGCCGGGCGGGAGATGGGTTCGGCCAGCGCGGTCGCGGACTCCAAGCAGACCCTGCTGTGCACCTACCTCTCCGGTGTCCTGCTGGTCGGGCTGCTGCTGAACTCCCTGTTCGGCTGGTCCTGGGCCGACCCGGTCGTCGCCCTGGTCATCGCCGCGGTCGCCGTGCGCGAAGGACGCGAAGCCTGGCGCGGCGAGCACTGCTGCTGACCCGCGTACCGGCCATTACCTTGCGTCAAGAGTCGGGGCCAGGTTCGGCCAACCGCGTCGTCCGCGCGGTTTTGACGCTGGTGAGGTGGGTATCCCCGGCGATATCGATACTGCAGGAACGGGAGTGGGTTCCATGGCCTCCGAACAGGATACTGATCTGATCACCGTGATCACCGATGATCATCGGGCGGTGGAAGGGGTGTTCGCCGAGCTGGAAAGCGGCACCGATTGGGCACACCGCAAGGATCTGACCGACCACGTCATCGCGGAGCTTGTTCGCCACTCGGTCGCCGAGGAACAGTTCATGTACCCGGCGGCGCGGACGTACCTCGAGAACGGGGACGAGCTGGCCGACAAGGAGATCGAGGAACACGCCGAAGCCGAGCAGGTCATGAAGCAGCTCGAAGGGCTTCAGCCAGACGATCCGCAGTTCGACGAGCTGCTCGCCAGACTGATGCGGGACATCCGCCATCACATCGAGGGCGAGGAACAGGATTTCCTGCCCCAGCTCCGAGCCGCGTGCTCTGTCGAAGAGCTGGGCCGGCTGGGCCGGAAAGTCTTGGACGCGAAGAAGACTGCCCCGACTCGGCCCCATCCCTCGGCGCCGGACAAACCGCCGGCCAACCGGCTGCTCGCCCCGGGCGCAGCGTTCATCGACAAGATCCGCGACGCGCTGTCCGGCCGACCGACCTGACCACGGAACACGCGCGCGGCACTCGCCACGCGGCCGGTGTCACGCAGGCCCCGGAGGTACGTGGTGACCGGCCCAGACAACACCGGCGGAGGAGAACAGAACACCGCTGACGACGGCGCGATCCTTGAGGAGGACGCCGGCGAGCGGGTGCAGCACGGTGATTCCGTGGACGACCGCGGTTGCTGATCGCGGCGAGCCCGGTGATCGGGATCAGTTTGGGTGGGGCCGGCGAGGTGTTGCAGCTGCCCACCGAGCGGCGCATGACCGCCGGCATGGTCGCGAAGTACCGGGTGCTGCAGTCTTTTCTCGCCGAGCGCGGGCAGGAGCGCGTGTTGATCGCCCGCGAGGCGAACGTGGTGATCCTGCCCTCCACCGAGGTACCAGTGGGGTTCGTGCGGTTCGATCGGGACGAGATCGCCGATCTGGCTGAGCGGCGGGACCCGAACGGCACGGTGGTGGGCGAGGAGTTCCACCTCTATGACGACCAACCGCTGGTCACGCACCGGCTCTCGGCGATCGCCCCGTTCCGCACCGACGACTCGACTGTTCCCGTGCTGGCGCAGGACACCATCTCCTCGTCGCTGCGCACACCACGCGGATGGTGGCGTAGCTGGCAGCTCGTGCGCTCGATCAACCGGTCCGGGATCAACGTCCCGTCCGAGTACGAGCTCGACGAGCTCATCACCCAGATCCGCTCGGCGGCCTAGCGATTGATCATGACGCCGAGCCGTCACATCCGGGCGCTGCGGCGGTGATACGTGACGGCTTCACGTCATCGTCGCGGCGTCGGCGCCATGCTGCGCTCCGGCACGCCGGTGAGCAGTACACCGCGTCACGCCGGGTCGACACGCGCTTCGCCACGAGGTGGCCGCACGCTGGACACCGCACGCGCCCCAGTGGCTGACCACCCCGACCGACATCCGCTTCCCCGGCCTCAACCAGGCGCTGCACCAAGTCTGGACCAGCATGGGCCTCGCACCGGCCACCCGGGTCGTACCGACCCTCGGCATCGCCCGCATGTTCGTCGAGGCAGGCATTGGCATCGCACCTGCGAACGCGTCCGCCATCACCGGGCTGTCCGACGCGGGTGTCCGCGCTGCCGATCGAACAGCCGATGCCCTCGCTCTACGCAACACTGGTGCACTCCCGCAACGTCGTCACACCAAAGCCGCTCGAACAGTTGACGGAGACCACCCGAAACCACGTCGCCGCCGAATGGGTCGGCTGATCACCACGACTGACCGTCGCCACCGGCCGGCTCGTCCAGCAGGATCCGCGACCCGGCGGCGTTTACGCACTAGGCGGAAAGGTCCGCCACCGTGCGGAAGCCGGTATTTCCGCTGGTGCTGTCCGGGGTGTTGCCGGTACGGGCGGCGACGCGGTAGCGGTTGCAGTAGGACTCGTGGCACAGGTACGAGCCGCCGCGCATGGAGCGGTTGGTGGGGTCGAACCAGTCGGCGCACCATTCCCAGACGTTGCCCGACACGTTGTAGAGGCCAAATCCGTTGGGTTGGAACGCATCTACCGGTGCGGTGCCGGCGTGGCCGTCTTCCTCGGTGTTGTGTACCGGGAACCGGCCCTGCCAGATGTTGCAGCGGTGCTCCCCGTCCGGGGTCAGCTCGTCGCCCCACGGGAATCGGGCCTGGTCCAGGCCACCGCGGGCCGCGTACTCCCATTCGGCCTCGGTCGGCAGGCGGCGTCCGGCCCAGGCGCAGTAGGCGAGGGTGTCGGTCCAGGACACGTGGACGACGGGGTGGTCCTGCCGCAGCGAGACGTCGCTGTCGGGGCCTTCCGGCGCCCGCCAGTAGGCGCCCGAAACGCCGATCCACCACGGCGTCTGCTGCGGCCGCGGCGCGCCCTTGCGCAGGGCGGCGGGCACGAACTTCGCGAACACGTACGTCCAGCCGAACTTCTCGGCGTCGGTGCAGTAGCCGGTCGCGTCCACGAACTCCGCGAAGCGCGCGTTGGTCACCGCGTACGCGTCGATCGCGAACGGTGCGACGGTGACCTCGCGGACCGGGCCCTCGCGGTCGTCGGGGAAGCCGTCGGCGTCGTCGGTGCCCATCCGGAACGCCCCGCCGGGCAGGACGAGCAGACCGTCGGCGTTGGTCGCCGGACCGAGCGCGACCTCACCCGAGGCGCCCGACGAGCGGGACGGTGGACAGCAGTGGGACACGTGAACCTCCTACCCGCACACTAACCGCACGGTTACCAGCAGCGCCGTGACGCACGCCGCAATCGCCGCCACCTGCAGCCGCCACCGCCGGCCGCCGGGGCGCCGCCCGGTCAGCCACGCAACAGCCACCACCACGACCGCGCACCCGCCCGCGACCAGATCCAGCACCGAACCGGCCGCGAACCCCGTGCGCAGCAGCAACGCGGCCACGACCGCCGCCGACAAACCCGTGCGCTGCCACGCCAGCGCCGTCCGCTCGGGCTGCAACCCACGATCACTCACCGCACCACCACAACGAGCACCACCACCAGGCCCGTCAACGCCGCAACCACACCGACCACCGCCGGCAGCCAATCCATCGGCAACGGCCGGCGCTGCCGCATCGCACGCTGCACCGTCGCCCACCGCCGATACGCCAACCCGGCCAGCACCGTCCCCGCCACCGCAAGCAGAACGGCCAGGCCGGTACGCAGGCCTACGACGGGGAACGGCGGCACCAGCTGGGTGAGCGCGACCGCGCCGGCCACAAGGGCCAACGCGGTGCGCAACCACGCCAGGAAGGTGCGTTCGTTGGCCAGGGTGAAGCGGTAGTCCGGCTCCTCACCCTCGGTGTACCAGCGGGGCGCCACTCAGGGTCCTTCCAGCCGAGTCGGACGGGTGTGCGAATTCACGGTGTCACCACCTGGCCGTGTTGGGTTCGAAGTCCGGTACGTAGGAGCGCATGTAGGTCACGTCGTCGCGTTTTGTGAGTCCACATCGGACGTAGTCCTCGTGCGCGCGGGCCAGCGCGTCCTGGTCGAGCTCGATGCCCAGCCCCGGCTTGTCCGGCACCGCCACCGCCCCGTCGACGAACTCCAACACGCCAGGCACGATCACGTCCGCCGTCTTCCACGGCCAGTGCGTGTCACACGCATACGTCAGGTGCGGCGTCGCCGCGGCCACGTGCACCATCGCCGCGAGCGAGATGCCGAGGTGACTGTTGGAGTGCATCGACAGCCCGACCCCGAACGACTCGCACAGCACCGACAACGCCTGCGTGTCCCGCATCCCACCCCAGAAATGATGATCCGACAGCAGAACCCCGATCGCACGAGCGCGTAACGCGGGCTCGATGTCCCCGAAGTTGACCACGCACATGTTGGTCGCCAACGGCATCGACGCCTCCGCCGCGACCCGGGCCATGCCCTCGGTCCCCGGCGTCGGATCCTCCAAATATTCGAGGACTCCGTCGAGCTCCGCCGCGACCCGAATGCTCGTTTCAACCGTCCACGCGGCGTTCGGGTCGATCCGCAACGGGTGCCCGGGGAACGCCTCGGCCAGCGCGCGGATCCCCTCGATCTCCTCGTCGGGCTCGAACACGCCGCCCTTGAGCTTGATCGAGCGGAAACCGTACTGCTCGACCATCCGCCGGGCCTCACCCACGAGCGCCTCGGGCGTGATCACCTCGCCCCAGGAATCAGCGTCGGCCCCGCCGTGCGCGCCGTACTTGTAGAACAGGTACGCCGAGAAATCCACCGCGTCGCGAGCCTTACCGCCCAGCAGATCGACCACCGGACGGCCCAGCACCTGACCCTGCGCGTCCAGGCACGCCACCTCGAACAGCGAGTACACGCTCGCGATCGTCTTGCGGATCGAGAACCCGCCGATCAACCCGTGCTCATCGGTCAGCACCGTCCCGGCCAGCACCCGCGTCACGACCCGCTTCAACCCCGGCAGATCGAACACATCAAGCCCGGCCAGCTCCGGCACGACCTTGCGCACCTCACCCAGGAACGCCGAATCACCATACGACTCACCCAGGCCGACCACACCGTCGTCGCACACCACCTGCACCACGCTGCGCAACGCGGACGGCTCGTGCACCCCCATCACGTTCAACAGCGGGGGATCCGCGAACGCCACGGGAGTGAGCACCACATCCCGGATCTTCATCGGCCCTCGATCCCCTTCAGAACCTCGAACCCACGCGCCACGACGCCGGCGAGCCGGTCGACCTGGTCCGGCGTCGGCTCCACCAGCGGCGGCCGCACCGGGCCCACCTTGTCCCCGCGCAACCGGGCCGCGGCCTTCACCAGCGACACCGCGAACCCGGGCGTCTCGTCGCGCAACGCCACCAGCGGCAGGTAGAACCCGGCCAGCAACGTGTCCATCACCTCGGTGTCGCCCTCGGCCAGCGCCAGGTGGAACCGGTGCGCGATCTCCGGCGCGAAACAGTGCACCGCCGAGGAATACCGCGCCACCCCGATCGCCGCGTACGCCTTCGCCGACATCTCCGCGGTCGGCAACCCGTTGAAGAACAGGAAATCCTCGGACCGCTGCGAGCCCAGCGCGCGAATCGTGGTCACGATCCGAGTCATCACTTCCGCGTCGCCGAAGCCGTCCTTGAGCCCCACGACCGACGGGATATCCAGCAGCCGCGCGGCCGACGGCGCGGTGAACACCCCGGTGCCCCGGTGATACACGATCACCGGCACCGACGTGTCGCCCACCGCGAACCGCACGAAATCGACCAGCCCCGCCTGCGGACCCGCGACCAGGTACGGCGGCAGCAGCAGCACGCCGTCGGCCCCACCCGCTTGGGCGGCCGCGACCCCAGCCCGCGCCGTCGCTGCGCCGCCGCCGGCGCCGACGAAGACCGGTACGCTGCCCCCGACGACCTCGCGCGCCCGAGCCAGCAGCGCCGCGACCTCGTCGGGCGACAGTGACGAGAACTCGCCCGTGCCGCACGCGACGAACAACGCGCCGGCTCCGGCGGCGATGTGCTTCTCGACGTTGTCGGCGAACCCGTCGAGGTTCACCTCGAGGTCCTCGGTGAACGGCGTCAGCGGGAACGCCAGCAAGCCGTCCAGCTCGATCTTCGGCATGGGGATGTGCACTCTCTTTCGGACAGGGCGGCGGGTCGAGTAGTGAGCGGCTGTGGTGTGAGGCGGGGAAAGGACCTGCCTCACACCACAGCCGCCAGGCGACTGCGTCGGTGGGCCCGGGAAAGGGGTCGAGCCCGCGCCGCAGTGGGCCGGTGGTGCCGGATTCCGCTCAGGACAGCGGGGCAGCTTGCGCTGCCTCGGCGCCTGCCAGGGCGAGCTCGCCGGCGAAGTGGCACGCCGCGGTGTGGCCTGCGCCTTGATTCACGAGCTGCGGGTCGGTGGTTTCGCAGATCGTGCGGTCGGCGCGGGCGAGCGGACCGATCGGGCAGCGGTTGCGGAACCGGCAGCCGACCGAGAGGTCGATCGGCGGCGCGGTGGCGGCGGAATGGACCTGCGTGGTCTGCCGATCCATGCCGGGTGCGGCGGCCATGAGCACCGAGGTATAGGGGTGGCGGGGCCGGTGAAACACCTCCGCAGCGGGTCCCTGCTCGACGATCCGCCCGAGGTACATCACGGCGAGGTCGTCGGAGACCTGGCGCACGACGGCGAGGTCGTGCGCGACGAAGACGTAGCCGACGTCGAGCTCGTCGCGCAGGTCGCTGAGCAGGTTGATCACCTGGGCCTGGACGGACACGTCGAGCGCGGACACGGGTTCGTCGGCCACGATGATCTGCGGCTGCATGGCCAGCGCGCGGGCGATGCCGACGCGTTGCCGCTGGCCGCCGGAGAGTTCCGAGGGGAACCGGCTTAGGAAACGCTGCGGTAGACCCACGAGGTCGAGCAGTTCGGCCGGGCCGCGGTCGGAGTCGACACCGTTGCGCAGGGGCTCGCTGACGATGTCGCGCACCCGCCACCGCGGGTTGAGCGAGCCGTACGGGTCCTGGAAGACCATCTGTACGGCGCGGCGCATCCGCACGCGGTCGGCGCGGCCGGCGCTGCGCCAGTCGGCGCCGTCGATGGTGATGCTGCCCGAGGTCGCTGGAACCAACCCGGCGACTGCGCGGGACACCGACGTCTTCCCACACCCGGATTCGCCGACCAGCCCGAGGGTCCGGCCCGCGCTGGCGCGCAGGCTGACCCCATCGACGGCGGGCGCACCGGCGTGCCGTTTGCGCTGGGCGCGGTAGTCGATCACGAGGTTGTCCACGACGACGACCGGCGCGGCGTCTTCCCGCACGTCAAGCGCGATCTCCGCTACCCGGGCGGGCCGGTGGTCGGGCGGCGGTGGCGCGGCCGTGTCGCCCGCGACCCAGCAGGCGGCGAGGTGACTGGGGTTCGTCGCGGACGGGAGCAGTGGTGGCTGTTCGTCGCGGCAGGTCTGCTCCGCGTGGGAGCAGCGGTCGGCGAACGTGCAGCCCAGCGCTGGGCGCGACAGGTCCGGCGGTGAGCCGGGGATGGTGTACAGCCGCAGTTCCGGCTTGGTGGACAGGCGCGGCACAGCCCGCATGAGCTGGCTGGTGTACGGGTGGCGAGGGGTGTCGAGCACGTCGGTGTGCCGTCCGGTTTCGGCGATGCGTCCGCCGTAGAGCACCACGACACGGTCGCAGTTCTCCTCCACGACACCGAGGTCGTGGGTGATGAGGAGAGTCGCGGTGCCCAGTTCGGACCGCAGCCGGCCGAGCAGGGCGAGGATCTCCGCCTGGATGGTCACGTCCAGCGCGGTGGTGGGTTCATCGGCGATGAGCAGCTTCGGGTTGTTCGCCACGGCGATCGCGATCATCACGCGTTGCCGCATGCCGCCGGAGAACTCGTGCGGGTGGTCGTCGACGACCCGGTCGGCGTTCTTGATCCCCACCAGCTGCAGCAGTTCGACGGCCCGCCGCCGGGCTTCTTTCGCCGAGGCGCCGTGCAGCCGCAGGGTTTCGGTGATCTGTGCGCCGACGGTCATCAGCGGGTTGAGGGAGGCGAGCGGGTCCTGGAAGACCATGCCGATCCGGCCGCCGCGGATGCGGCGCATGACGTGTTCGCCGGCGTGGGTGATGTCGTCACCGTCGAACACGATGCTGCCGCCGGAGATCCGGCCCACCGACGGGAGCATGCGGGAGATGGCCAGGGCGGTCATCGACTTGCCGGAGCCGGATTCGCCGACCATGCCCACGGCTTCGCCCGCGGCGATGGTGAGGTCGACGCCGTTGACCGCGGTCGCCGGTCCGGTGGGCAGGTCGAGGGTGACCGTGAGGTCGGAGACGGTCAGGACGGGGTGGGCTGGGGTAGAGTTCATGAGCGCAGTACCGCCTTGTTGAGGGCATCCGCGATGAGGGTGAAGCCGAAGACGAGGAGGAAGACCACGGCCACGGGCACGATCGCGTAGCTGGGCAGGGTGGCGAGGTAGGGGCTGCCGCCGGAGATCATCGACCCGAGCGACGGCTCGGGCGGCTGGATGCCGAGGCCGATGACGCTGAGTCCGCCTTCGATCTGCACGGCCTGGGCGACGGCCACGGCGGCGCGGACAAGCACGGTGTCCATCACGTTGGGCAGGATGTGCCGGACGACGATCTTCCACCGCGGGGTCGCCAGCACGGTCGCGGCGTTGACGTAGTCGCGGTTGAGCTGGCCCAGCGTGGCCAGCCGGGTAAGCCGGCCGAACACCGGCATGGCGAACAGCACGCACGTGACCATGACCGCGGTCTGGCCAGGGCCGAGGGCGATGCCGATGGCCACACCAAGTACGACGCCGGGGAAGCCGAGCAGCACGTCGAACACCCGCTGCACGGCGCCACCGGCGAGCGCGTTAAGGGCCGAGAGCATGCCCAGCGCTGTGCCGAGCGCTGCCGCGATCGGCACAGCGACAACGGAGATCAGGACGTCGACACGGATGCCGGCCAGAACTCGGGCGAGGATGTCACGCCCGACCTCGTCGGTGCCGAGCAGATGCCCGGCCGTGCCGGCGGGTGCAAGCGCGCTCGCGCCCTGCTCAAGCGGATCGATCCCCAGCAACAGAGGACCGAGCAGGCCCGCGAACAGCACGAGCAACACCAGGACGGCCCCGGTGAGACCGCGCGGCGAGCGCAGACCCAGCAGGTAGCGGTTGCGGATCCGTGGTGCCGGCGCTTCGGCCGCGGTGGCGGGTGGATCGAGGGTCGCGGTCATGCCAGCACCTTCCCGATGGCGATTCGGCGGTCGACGCGGGAAATCCCGATTTCGGTCAGCAGCTGCATGACGATCGCGAACGCGACCGAAAGCAGCAGCAGGTCTTGCGCCAGCAGGTAGTCACGGTTCTGCACCGCCGTCACCAGCAACGACCCGAGGCCCGAGCGAGTGAAGATGGCCTCGACTACCACGGCGCCTGCGAACAGTTCGCCGATGCGGATCCCGACCTCGACGACGGCGGGCCCGAGGCTATTGGGGATCACGTGCCGGACCACGATGCGGCCGCGGCTCGCGCCTTTCGCCTGCGCGGTGCGGGCGAACTCTTCCTGGAACGTGCGGCGCATTTCCGTGGCCAGCAGCCGCGCGACCACGGCCGAGCCGGGCAGGGCGACCGCGATGGCCGGCATGATCAGGAACTGGACGCTGATCGTCGGCGCATCGAAGAAGCTCCACTGTCCCCCCACCGGCAGCAACCGCCACGACACGGCGAACAGGAAGATGAACACGATCGAGCTGACGAACGGCGGCGTCGCCAAGGCGATGGTCGAGAGCAGGTCGACGATCGTGCGCGCCGGGCCGCGGGTGGCGACCGCGGCACTGACACCGAGGATCGTGCCCAGCACGATCATGACGAGGGTCGAGAGCACCAACAGCTGCACGGTGTTGCCCAGCCGCTGCCCGACGAGGTCCCCGATCGATTGCTTGAAGATGTAGGACTGACCGGGGTTGCCGGTGAGCAGGCCGGTGAGCCAGTGCCAGTACTGCGCCGGCAGGGACTCGTCGAGGCCCAGCGCGTGGCGGATCTGTTCCACCTGAGCGGGACTGGCGTCTTGTCCGGCCAGGATCGTCGCGGGGTCACCCGGTGCCATACGCAGGAGACCGAAGACCGCGAGCGAGGACAGGAACAGCACGAGCAGGGCGGTGCCCAGCCGGCGAGCGGTGTACTTCACGCGTTCCCCCGCTTCGTTGACGTGAGCACCAGGTTCTTCGACACATCGCTGTCCACTCCGGACACGCCCTGGGTCGCGGTCACATACAGCCCGTGGGCGACGGTGAGGTGGAACGCTTCCTGATTGAGGTAGTCGACCAGTGCGCGGGTGGCGCCGGCCAGCGCCGTGTCGTCACCGGCGTCGACAACAGCGTTGACCAAATGCGCGTACCTCGGGTCGGTGACGTTCGAGGTGTTCTTCGCAGCCTTCAGCGGGGCGCCGCCAAGGCAGGCGGTGCCGATCGAGACGCAGTTGAGGTCCATCGCGCCGATCCACAGGCCCTTGATACTGGCCGCCTGCAGCTGCGACTGCAGCGTGCCGGTGTCCAGCGGCTGGGGGTTCACGGTGAACCCGACACTCTCCAGCCCGTACTGCACGATGTTCAGGATCGCCATCGTGGTGGGGTAACCGGCGTCGGCAGCCAAGGTGATCGGCGTTTTGGGCGAGCCGGCCTGGACGAACAACTGCTGCGCTTTGGCCGGATTGTAGGCGAGTGCCGTGTTGTCCGCTTTGGACAGTCCCGGTGCGGTGTCGGAGAACGGGAGTGACGTGGCGGTACCGTAGCCGGAGAACACCTGGTCGGCGATGCGGACCCGGTCCAGCGAGTGCGCGACCGCGAGCCGGGCGCGGACGTCGGTGAACGGTGCGGACTTGACGTTGACGCCCACGTACCAGTCGGTGAACTGCGGGCTGGAGGTCTCGATCCGGAACTTGCCGTCCCTGGCCAGCACCGCGGCGTCGCGCGGGGCCAGCGCGTAAGCCAGCGGCAGCTGGCCGGCTTGCAGTCCGGCGAGCATGGCCTGCGACTGCTTGTAGACCTGCAGGGTCAGGGTATCCAGCGGTGGCTTGCTCGGCTGCCAGTAGCGGGTGTTGCGGCTGAGCGCCAGTGAGATCCCCGGCGTCCACTTGCCCCAGGCGAACGGGCCCGTGCCGACCACTCGGCGCCCGGAGGGCAGGTCCTTGAAGGTCTCGGAGTCGACCAGCGGCATCAGCGCCAATAGGTCAAACAGGGTACTGGTGGGCTCACCCAGCACGAACGTGACCTGATGGGCGGTGTCCGCACGGACCGCTTTGAGCTTCTTCGCGATCGGCGCGAACTGCGACCCCGACGCCGGCGCCTTGATCGCCTGCACCGCGAACGCGACGTCCTTCGCGGTGAACGCACGGCCGGTGTGGAACACCACGTCGTCGCGCAACTTCACGGTCAGCTGCGTCCGGGCTTCGTTCCACGCCCACGACGTCGCGACCGACGGTTTCGGCTCGCCCGAGGTCCGGTCGAGGTTCACCAGCGTGTCGAACATCAGCGCTCGCACCGGGAAGTTCGCCGCGACCTGACGCAGCAGGTTGGCCGGGACGATGTCCGTCGGAATTCCGACGGTCAGGTCCGAGCCCGACCCGCTGCCCAGATCGGCGGCTTTCGTGCAGCTCACGAGCACGAGCCCGGCGGCGGCGAGCGACACCGACAGGAAACTGCGCCGCGACAGTCCGATATCGGGGCGAGCTGGAGGTTTCCCCTTCACGCCAACACTCCTTTGTAGATGGTGGACGGGAAAGAACGGTCAGGTGCCTTGCACGGGCAGGCCCTGGCGGGCCCGCTCTCCGTAGAGCTTCAGGATTTGCTCGCGGGGGATCACGCCCACGTCGTTGGCCCACGCCTCCCACGCCGCGGAGAGCTCGGCGACGACCTCTGGGTGTTCGCCGGCCACGTCGTGCAGTTCGGAGCGGTCGGTGGCGATGTCGTATAGCTCCCACTCGCCTGGGAACTCGCGCACGAGCTTCCACGGCTCCTGCCGCATCGCCGCGTTGCCGATGTGTTCCCAATACAGCGCGGCAGGCGCCGACTCTTCACCGCGCAGAGCCGGAAGCATGCTGCGCCCATCCAGCGGCGCGACGTCCCGGCCTTCGCCGGGATATTCGGCGCTGGTGATCTCCAGCAGCGTCGGCACCACGTCGGTGAGCTGGAACGGCGTCGTCACGATCTTCCCGCCGGTCAGGCCGCCAGCCGGCCAGTGCACGATCAGCGGCGTCGCGATCCCGCCTTCGTGCACCCAACGCTTGTAGAACCGGAACGGCGTGTTCGACAGGCCCGCCCACGCCCGCCCGTAGCTGGCGTAGGTGTCCTCCGGGCCTGGCGTGATGTCCGGGTAGTTCCCGATGCGGAGCTCTCGCCCGTCGCGGGTCTTCGCCGGCACCGACTGCCGCCGGGTGCGGAACACCTCGACGTCGCCCTGCGGAAGCTCCTCGGCGCAGCCGCCGTTGTCCGACAGGAAAATCACGATCGTGTCGTCGGCGATGCCCTGCGCCGCGAGCTCGTCCAGGATCACGCCGATACCGCGGTCCATGCGGTCGACCTGCGCCGCGTAGGCCTGCATGCGCTTGGCTTCCCACTCGCGATGCTCGGCGTCAGCCCAGGCCGGCTGTGAAGGATCCCGCTCGCTGAGCGGGGACTCGTCGCCCAGCAGGCCTTCCTCCCGCTGGCGAGCGACCCGCTGCTCACGAAGCTCATCCCAGCCGACGTCGTACACACCGTCGTAGCGGGCCACATCCTCGTCGGGCGCGTGCAGCGGCCAGTGCGGCGCGGTGAACGCCACGTAGCAGAAGAACGGCGACTGGGCCTCGGCCTTCTCGCGGATAAACGCCGCGGCGTCCTCGGCGATCGCGTCGGTGTAGAAGAACGACGGATCCTGCGCGTCAGCCGAAGCGTCCTGCTCACCGCGGCACAACGTGCCGGGGTCGTAGTAACTACCGCAACCACTGATCGTGCCGTAGAAGTGCTGGAACCCTCGCCGGGTCGGCCACGACTCCTCCGCTTCCCACAGCGATGAGCTCAGGTGCCACTTCCCCGACAGCCCGGTCGCGTACCCCTGCCCACCCAGCACCTCCGCGATGGTGGCGCACCGATCGTTGAGCGTGCCGGGATATCCGCCGGGGCCGTCGTCGTAGGTGAGGATCCCGATCCCGGTCCGGTGCGGATGCAAGCCGGTCAACAGCGACGCCCGCGAAGGACTGCACCGGGCCGTGTTGTAGAACTGCGAGAACCGCACACCGGCACGGCCGATCCGGTCGAGGTTCGGCGTCTTGATCTCGCCGCCGTAACAACCGATGTCGGAATACCCTAGATCGTCGGCGACGACCAGGACGATATTGGGGCGGTTCATCGGGTCCTCTCGCTCATGCGGGCAAGGTACAGGCTTCTCACCTGGAAAAACAGACTGATTCAGTCGCCGGCCACGGTCACGCAGCACCTCGCTTGAAGGAGGGCGATACACGTTCTTGACGAACTTCTGGGCTGGATGTCGATTCTTTTGGATCGATCCGATTGTTGTTCCGGCACGAACCGACGGGATCTTTTGGAACGATCCGATACGATAGCTGGGCGTCGAGTTCTTGTCCAGGCTCACTGTGCGGCGATCTCACCGGGCGAGGCGGCCACAGGGCTCTGGGCAGGCGATGTGCGTCGTGAAAGGATGCCGAGAATGTCAGCACAGGACGAGGACACGACTGGGCGGGCACGCGGTCGCGGCGCCCGAGTCACCCTGGCTCAAGTCGCGGTGCGCGCGGGAGTCTCCCGCTCGACCGCGTCCCTGGTCCTTCGGAACAGCGAACTGGTCGCCCCACGCACCCGGCAGGCGGTGCAGGACGCGATGGCCGCGCTCGGCTACGTCTACCACCGCGGTGCGGCCAGCCTGCGCGTGCGGCAATCCGGCTCGATCGCGGTGGTCGTCACCGACCTGGCCAACCCGTTCCACGCCGAGCTCACCGACGGCGTCGAAGCCGCGCTACGGCCGAGCGGCGGCATCACCCTGCTCGCCCGCACCTTCGGCGACGTCCGCCGCCAGACCACCGTGCTCACGACCATGCTCGAGTACCAGACCGACGGGGTGCTGCTCGTGCCGGCGACCGGCACGCAAGAGGACGACCTCACGGTCCTCACCGACCGCGGCATCCCGCTCGTGCTGATGACCCGCTACATCGGCAAACCCGGCCTCAACTACGTGGGCGTGCAGGAAACCGAAGCCGGCCACGCCGGAGCCACGCACCTGCTCGACCACGGCTGTGCCGCCATGGCGTACTTCGGCGGCCCGGAGAAGGCCACCGCCCGCCGCGACCGGTTCTCTGGCTTCCGCTCCGCCCTCGCCGGCTCCACCGCGTCCGTGCTCGAGCGCTGGTCCATCCCCACCCCCAACACCGCCCTCGGCAGCTACGAAGTCGCCGCCCGCCTTCTCGCCGCCGGCCTCCCTCTACCCGACGGCGTGCTCGCCCACAGCGACGCCGTCGCGTTCGGCCTCATGCGCGCTCTGCGCGAAACCGGCCGCCGACCGCCCCAGGACATGCGCATCGTCGGTGGCGCTGACATCGAAGCCGCGGCCATGTGGGAGCCCCCGCTCACCACCATCTCCGTCCACGCCGCCGACATGGGCCGCAAAGCCGCCGACCTGCTCCGCCGCATCATCGATGGCAACCCAGCCGACGGCCCCCACCTCTACCCGCCCGCCCTCATGATCCGCGAAAGCTGCGGCTGCGGTCCCCAACATCGACGGTAGGGGCAGAAACGTTGAGGTTGGGCTGCTGGAGCGCAGCGGTCTTGCTCATCATGGCGGGGCGTCCTGTCTTCGGGGGGATGGGGAGGTGCGGTCAGACGGTCCTTCCGGTCGCGAGCTCGTGAGCCGCGCTGCGCAGGGTGGCGCTGGGGATGAAGGCCCGGCGGGCCAGGTCGACCAAGCTCAGTTCGGCCGGCGCGGACACCAGCTCGGTGTGGACGAGGTCGGGCAGGTGACGCTGCAGCACCGCCCGCGCGACCGGATCGAGCAGGAGCTCGGCCAGCGGTGTGGTGGCGGTGCGGGGCAGCTCGTCGAGCGAGGGCAACGGTTCGGCCAGCGCCGCGGCCCGATCGGCCTGATCGCGGACGAGGAGATGCTCCGGTCCGGGGTTGCCCGTGACGGGAATGCCGAGGCGGGCGAACTGGCTGGGTGGCGCGTCGTTGTCCCGCATGAGGCCGGCCAGGAGCGTGAGCATCCGCAGCTCGGTCTCGTCGTCGGCGATCGGGGTCTCCTGGCCCGGGTCGGTGTCCAGGTCGAACAGCAGCGTGCCGTGGCGCCACGGGTTGAGCCAGCTCGTCTGCGCCGGCACGCACATCGTGCGCAGGCCCTTGGTGAAGGAGAACGGGTCCGCCGGCTCCCACTTGGCGAGTTCATCCACCGCGAACCGGCTGCGCATGTGCGTCGGCATGAGGGTGAACTCTTCGAGTGGCGCGTTGGCGGCTCCGGCGGATGCCCGCAGGTACACGTAGCGACCGTCGGTGACGTTGACGTGCCCGCCATGGATGCCGAACAGCGCGCTCGCCCTGGCTTTCTCACCGCGCTGCACGGCGGCGAGGTCGAGGCCGTGGACGTCGGGCGGCGGTTCGAGGCCGAAGAAGCCCAGCACCGTGGGAGCCAGGTCGATGGTCTGGACGAGCGCGTCGCAGCGCGTGCCGGCCCGGCCGATCCGCGGGTCCCAGACGAACAGCGGCAGGTGCACCAGCTCGTTGAACCACGGTTGCACGGACTTGGCCCACCAGCCGTGCTCGCCGAGGAGAAACCCGTGGTCGGTGTTGACGATCAGGACGTGTTGTCCCAGAGCGCGTGGGCGTCGAAGAAGTCGAGGACACGGCCCAGCGAGTGATCGCACTGCGAGACCAGTGCCGCGTAGGCGTTGCGGGCCTGCTCGACTAGATCATCCGATTCCGTGACCTTCTGGTAGGACGGCCAGTCGAACGCCGATCCGTTGTCGGGTAGCCGTCCCGGAAGCGGTCGGCGCTGAAGAACGGTTCGTGGGGGTCGAACAGCTCCAGCTGCAGCAACCAGCCATCCGCATCCACATTGGTCTCGAGGAAGGGCAGCCCGGCCTCGACCGTGCGCGTCTGCGAGTGTTCCGCTTCCATCTTCATGTACCGACGGTTCACCGTGTCCTGGTGGCGCAGGTTTCGCCGTGTCCCACGACGCCCTTCCACGGGTCGTCTTCCTGGCCGCGGAAGAACTCCCAGGTGCGGAACCGCGTGTGGTACGTCGCGCCGCCGTCTTCCCAGTAGTGCGGGTGGTCAGACGCGAGGTGCGTGTGCACGCCGGCGTCCTTGAGCAGCTCGGGCATCGAGTCGTCGAACGGTTCCAGTGGGCCCCAGCCGCGGTGCAGGAAGTTGTAGCGGCCGGTGTGCAGCTCGCGCCGCGCCGGCATGCACGGCATCGAACCGGCGTAGCAGTGGTCGAACGTGACGGTGCGCTGCGCCAGCCGGGCGAAGTTCGGCGCCTCGACGAACGTCTCGCCGTACGGCGGCAGCAGGTGCCGGTTGAGGCTATCGAACATCAGGATGACGGCCTTCACGCTTCACTGCTTTCCACAGCGCCGGCGGAAGTTTCGTCCAGGGGTTCGCCGTCGAGCAGCTTCTGCCGCAGCATCTCGCAGGCCGCGACGTGCGCGTCCATCGCCGCTGCGCCCGTCCGGTGGCTCCACTCCCCCACCCGATCGGCCAGCCCGTGGTCGAACGGCAGCCCCGGCTCCCGCGGCAGCCGGCGGTCACGGAAGCGGAAGCGCGCGATCTCTTCACGCCGCGTCGTGATCTCCGTAGCACTGTGCAGTGGTCGTGCGACTTCGAGGTCACCTCACCCGACCGTGAGGCCGTCCGCGACCTGATCCGGCAGTTCCTCACGGCGGGGGTGAAAGCGCTGCACGAACGTTACGGCTGACCACGGAAACAGGAGGAGGTACCCCATGCCAGGACGGGAAGACCTGCCCAGCACGGTCCTGCGCTCGCCGCGCAAGGCGGGGGCCCGGCCGCCGCGCCAACCAGACCGCGTTCGCCGCCGTGAAGCACTCCTTCGAGAAGGTCGGCGACCACTGGGAGCCGAAACAGCGACGCGGGCCGTCCGACGAGCAGGCCGCGGGCGGCGCCGGGCAGCCCGCCAAACGCACCCACGGCGGCATCGACGCCGAAGCGAGCAAGCAGGACTTGTACCGCCGGGCGCGTGACCTCGGGATCCCCGGACGTTCACGCATGTCGAAACGCGAACTCGTCGACGCGCTGGAGAAGGCCAGCCACCGGGAGAGTGCCCGGGCCCGCCGGAAGAAGTGACCGACGCACCCTGACGTCCGGCGGCACCCGGCTCCGCTCGGGGACCGCCGGAGGTTTGCGGGACGGCCGGCCTTCCCGGGTGATCGGGACTGCGGCGTCCTGGTTCGCCCCGCTCACCGACCGATACGCTGCTCGGCTCGGTCAGTGACGCGATGACCGACCACGCCCACTACTCGGGTCGCTTGCGCTTATCTAGGAGGGTTCATGGGCCGCGCGGAATCGTCGACGCCGTGGCCATCGGTGCTTTCGTCGCCGTGGGCGATGGCGGCCGGGGCGCTCGGTGTCTCCACCTCGGCGGTGCTGATCGGCATCTCGGGAGCCTCGCCGGGAACCGCGACCTTCTACCGCTGCGCGATCGCCGCGTTGATGCTGCTGCCGTTGGTGATCTACGAACGTCACCGGGAAGGCCCGCCGACGAACCGGCAACGGCTGTACGCGCCGGCAGCCGGTCTGCTCTTCGCGGGTGACGCGCTGTGGTGGACGCAGGCGATCGGCGAGGTGGGCGCGGGTCTGTCGACCGTGCTGGTCAACGCCCAGGTCGTGATCATGCCGCTGCTCGCCCTGGTGGTGGACCGCGAGCCGATCAGCCGGCGGTTCCCGGCGATCCTGCCCGCCATGATCATCGGAATCGTGCTCACCGGCGGTGTCCTCGAGCAGGGAGCCGGTGGCCGCGACCCGCTGGCCGGCACGGTCCACGCCCTTTTGGCAGCCGCGTGTCATTCGGGGTTCCTGTTCCTACTCCGGCGCGGCGGAAGCGAAGGCCAGATCGTGCAGTCCTACCAGTACGTGGTCGTGAGTGCGGCGCTGGTGTCGCTGGGCGCGGGATTCTTCTTTAACGGCATGACTCTGGCGCCGGGGAGGGCCTCGTTCGGCTGGCTGGTGCTGGTCGCTTTCGGCGGCCAGGTCGCCGGGTGGCTGCTCGTCGCGCTCGCGACGCCGCGCCTGTCCAGCGAGGCGGGGGCGGCCCTGCTCATGCTCACGCCGATCGGCGCGCTGGTGTTGGGCGCACTGGTGCTCGGCGAACGCCCGTCGACACTGCAGCTCATCGGCAGTGCGGCATCCTGGTCGGCGCCTACTTGACGGCCCGCCAACCCCACCGCGACAGGCCGGCCCGTTCACGGACGGTCCTTCGATGCGGCGACGGCCGGGGCGTACGAAGGCCGGGTTCGCGGTGACCGCGCGGTCGGTGACTCAGCTGTCGGCGCGTCGCACCGCGGGCAGGCGGTCCAAGGCGGCTGTCAGGTGGGTTGCGAGAGCCGGGTCCCGGAGCGAATGCCGCGCGCCCGGAGGCAGGGCCTGGATCAAATCCACCTCCACGCCGGCTTCCCGAAGCACGGCCACGTCGCTGCCCCGGTCGGCGAACCACCGCAGAGATCAGTCCGGGCCGACCTCGCGGCCGGGTTGACCAACAGGACCGACCGGACAGCGGAAGGCCTGCTGCCGGAGAGGCGGAACGCTTCGTCGGCAGCAGGTCCGGCCGCGATGAGGTCGACGCGCGGCAGGGGGCCGTCGGCGCCGGCGAGGACGTAGTGGCCGGCGTGGTATCCGCTGGCGTCGGTCATCCGGCACCAGTGCACCTCGAATCGTTCCGCGATCTCCTGCCATCCGCCGGGCAGCTCGTAGACGGGTTCCGGACCGGGTCGAGCACGAGCACGATGCGTTCTCCCGGCGTACGCCTCACCACGAGTGCAGAGAGATCGGCGCGAGGCTGGCACCGCGAGGCATCGGATCGCTCCTTCCGCATCCGTCGAGGCCACGTCGGCCATCTCCCGGGATACCCGGTGCGGGATCGGCAAAACTCCGTGCCGGTTTGGCTTCTTTCCGGTGGGGCTATCCGGGTTCGACGTGGTCGGAGGAAGGAAACCATGACGGAGTCGTTCACGGTCGGCATCGGGACGTCGGTGGTGGAGGGCGACTTGACCGTCCCGGGCGACGCGGCCGCAGTGGTGGCCTTCGCGCACGGTTCGGGCAGTTCGCGGCACAGCCCGCGCAACCAGGCGGTCGCCCAGATGTTGCAGGACCACCGCTTCGCGACGCTGCTGCTGGACATGCTGAGCCAAGAGGCGGACCGCGCCGAGGCGGCGGGGGTTCGACATCAGGCTATTGCGGAATCGGTTGTTGCGGGCGCTGGACGATCTGCCGTCGGCGGGGATGCCGCGGTCGAGCAGTGCATCAATGGTGAGGCCGCCGAGCTTGCCGGTGGAGCCGAGGATCGCGATGGTCACAGGAATCTCTCTTCGTCGAGACGGGATCGGAGTCAGTTGCTGATAGCCGGCGCGCGGCCGATGTAGGTGGGGTCCTCGACTTGCGCGGCGGTGAACGCGGCGATGTCGGCGCGGCTGACGGCGAATCCCAGCTTGTCGGTGCCGAAGAACCCGGCCCGCACGCGCGGCTGCTGGGGGGTGTCCTTGGGGGCGATGAACCGGACGATGGTCCAGTCCAGGCCGGAGCCGGTGACGAGACCGCTCATGCCGGTGATTTCGTCGTAGGCGCGGCGCATGAAGGTGCGCGGCAGGAACCCGATGAGCCGGGTGACGGGCGTGGGCTTTTCGAGCGGGTCGAGGACGGCGGGGGTGGCGTGGCCGATGTAGCGGCGCACACCGTGACGCCGCATGGCGTCCAGCATGTGGCCGATCCCGGCGACCAGCGGGAGGCCGGTGGCCTTGCGGTCCATGCTCGGCCCGAGCGCGCTGACGACCGCGTCCGCGCCGGCCACGGCCGAGTCGATCGCCGCGGCGTCCGACATTTCGCCGATCACGACCTTCACCTGGTCTCTCCACGAGGCGGGGACTTTCGCGGGGTCGCGGGCGTAGGCGGTGACTCGGTGGCCGCGCTCGAGGAGTTCAGCGACGGTGAGTGAGCCGATGGCGCCGGTGGCGCCGAAGACGGTGACGTTCATACGGGTGTGTCCTTGTCGAGTTCGGCGCGGATCTGCGGGAGCACCTTGGTGCCGAGCAGTTCGATGGCGTGCAGGAACTCGCGCTGCGGCATCCCGCCGACGTCCATCTGGAGGATCTGGCGGGTGTGTCCGAGCAGCCCGTGCAGGTGCAGGATCCGGTCGGCGATCTCGTCCGGGCTTCCGGCGAAGACCATGCCGCCGCGTCCGAAGGCCGCGGCGCGGTCCGAGCGGGCCGGGGCGCGGCGGCCGAGTTCGGCGAGCCCGTCGGCCATCATGCGGTGCTCGTGCTCGAGGTAGGTGGCGTGGGCTTCCGCGGTGGTGTCGGCGACGAACCCGTGCACGGCCACGGCAATGTCGGCCTGGTCGGCGGGGTGTCCGGCCTGGGTCCAGGCGTCGCGGTAAGCGTGCCCGTACCGGGCCCAGTGCTCCGGCGTGCCGCCGAGGATGCCCAGGAACATCGGCAACCCGAGTTCGACGGCGCGGTACACCGACTCGGGGCTGCCACCGGTGCCCAGCCAGATCTTCAACGGCTGCTCCGTCCTGGGGAACACGGTGGCGTCGCGCAGCGGGCGGGTGCGGTGCGGGCCGTTCCAGGTGAGGTTCTCCCCGGCGTTGACGGCCATCAGCAGCTCGAGCTTGGAGGCATAGAGCATGTCGTAGTCGTTCTCGTCGTAATCGAACAGCGGGAACGTGATGGTGGACGATCCGCGCCCGGCGACCGCCTCGATCCGGCCCGGCGCGATCGCCGCGGCGGTGGCGAGCTGCTGGAACACGCGGATCGGGTCGTCGGTCGACAGGACGGTGACCGCGGTGCTGAGCTTGACCCGGTGGGTCGAGGCAGCCGCGGCGTTAATCACCGAGGTGGGCGAGGACAGCGGCATGGTCCGCATGTGATGCTCGCCCACGCCGAAGAAGTCCAGTCCGACCTCGTCGGCGAGCTTGATGGCATCCAGCACGTCGCGGACGGCCTGGGCGGTCGGGCCGCGGCTGCCGTCGGACAACCGCGGGGTGTTGCCGAAGGAGTAAACGCCGAGTTCGAAGGTCATGACAGGTCCTCGTGAGCGGAGTTCAGAAGGAGTAGGGGCCGAAACGGCCCCAGACGATGACAGCCGCGACGCTCAGCAGGACTGCGTTGAAGTCGATCGCCTGGGGTTCTTTAAGGCGGACGTGGGTGATGATCGCGCCGATCATGATGACGACCAGGCCGGTCGCCGCGAGCGGGGTGAGAACGGGTGCGATATCCAGCGCGGCGGGCAGGACCAAGCCGAGCGCGGCGGCGAGCTCGGCGACACCGATGAACTTCACGACGCCGGGCGAGAAATCGTTCACTCACGGCAGTTTCTCGGTGAGTTTGTCCTTGGGCTGGGTCGATTTCATCACGCCGGCCAGGCCGAACATCGCGGCGAGCACGGCCTGCAGGATCCACAAGGTGACGTTCATGGCGGGTCTTTTCTGATCAGGGCGGTGAGTAAAGATCCGGGTACCGGTTAGGAGCAGGTGACAGCGATCTTGCCGAGGGTGCCTTCGCCGAAGGCGGTGAACGCCTCGTGGGCCTGCTCCAGCGGGTAGGTCGCGGTGACCGGGACCCGCAGCGCCCCGGAAGCTGCCTGCTCGGCCAGAACGGCCAGGGTCTGGCTGGTGGGGTCGGCCATGATCGGGTGCACGATGACGTCCTGGTGCTCGACGGCGTCCGGGGTGAGGCCGCGGGTCGAGGCGATCCGGCCGCCCTTGCCGAGCAGACCGGCCAGCTCGACACCGTCGCCCGCCAGGTGCAGGACCACGTCAACACCGTCCGGGGCGATCGCGCGGACCTGCGCGTCGAGGTCGCCGGTGTAATCGACGACGGCGACATCGGCGCCGGTGAGGCCGGTCACGAAGTCGGTTTCGGCGCCGGGCCGGGCGGTGGCGATCACCGTCGCGCCGCGCGCGGCGGCGAGCTGGACCGCGAGCGCGCCGACGCCGCCGGTCGCGCCCGAGACCAGCACGGTGTCCCCGTCAGCGACCTGGGCGGCGTCGAGGCTGTTGAGGGCGGCGGTGCCGGCCAGGCCGAGCGCTCCGGCGTCCCTCGCTGACAGGCCTGCGGGGATGCGGGTCAGGCCGTAGGCGGCAGGAACGGTCACGTACTGCGCCAGCGTCCCCACGTGCAGGACCGGGTTCATCACCACGCCGAACACCTGGTCGCCGATCGCGAACCCGTCGATGCCCTCGCCCAGTTCGGTGATCGTCCCGGCGAAGTCCTTGCCCAGCACGAGCGGGAAGCGGTGCTCCATCATCCCCTGCACGTGCCCGGCCGCGACCGACAGGTCGAAGCCGTTCACCGATGCCGACGCCACCTCCACCAGTACCTCGCCGGACTCCGGGCGCGGTGCTTCCACGTCGCTGACGTGCGGGTTCGCCGGCACGGTGTCGACTGCGATGGCGCGCATGGTGATCTCCTCGGAGCAATTGAAACGGGCTTTCCGATTCTGTCGCAGACTGTAACACCACATATGGAAAGGCTATTCCAGTTGTCGCCTATGATGGGTCCCATGGGCAGCGCCGACCACGACACCGCAGGCCAGGCCGCAGAACGCGTCGACGAGCAGGACTCGGCGCCGCTGCGGGTCGACGCCGAACGCAACCGGGAGCGGATCCTCGACGCCGCTCGTCGCGTCTTCGCCACCGACGGGATCGAGGTGTCGATGTCGGCGGTCGCCCGCGCCGCGGGAGTCGGGGTGGCCACCTTGTTCCGGCGTTTCCCCACCCGCGAGGACCTTCTCGACGCCGTGTTCGCCGACGCCATGCGCCACTACGTCGAGGCCGCCGAGATCGCCATGGCCGACCCCGATCCCTGGAACGGCTTCACCGGCTACATCCGCGCCGTGTGCTCCATGCAAGTCGCCAACCGCGGTTTCGCCGACGTGCTGACCATGACGTTCCCCGCCGCCGCCCACCTTGAAGAACAGCGCGCCCTGGCCTATCAGAACTTCCTGCGGCTCATCGAGTCCGCCAAGGCCACCGGGAAACTGCGCCCCGACTTCGCCGACCAGGACATGGTCGTCCTGCTGATGGCCAACGCCGGCGTCGTCACCGCAGCCGGCGCCACCGCCCCCGACAGCTCAGCCCGCCTGGTCGCCTACCTGATCCAGGCCTTCACCGCACCCCAGCCCGCCACCCTGCCACCGCCCCCCGACCCCGACGCCCTCGCCCACGCCATGCTCGGTCTGGACTGCGCCGGCAACCAGAAGTCCCAGTGAGCCGTCCCGCGCAATTGTGCTCGGCCGTCGCCCGAGCCCAGCCAAGGCAGGTCAGGGCTGGGCAGTCAAATGGTCAGCAGAGAACTCTGGCTACAAGAGGCCTTCGAGGCCGGTCTTCGCGGCGAGGTCGAGCAGGTCCTGCGGGGTCATGCCGGTGGCCGAGAGGTCGGTGTGGCTGTAAAAGGGGTGATCGCGACCAGGTTCTTATCCGGCGGCTCGATCCCCTCGAGGATCGCGCGCCGCTCGTCGTAGGACAGGTCGAGGAGGACGTCGTCGCCGAGCTGCAGGACGTCGAACACGAAGTAGGCGACCGCCGCGGCGGTGGTGCCGCGGTTCTGCAGCAGCCCGAAATCCGGCCGGCCGGCCTCGTCCAGGGCGACGATCTCCCCGTCCAGCACCGCGCGCCGTCCGCCGAGCACATCGGCGAGGGTGCCGGCGAGCTCGGGGAAGCGGCCGGTGAAGTCGTTGTTGTTGCGACTGGTCAGCACCGTCGTGCCGTCCGCGGCGACACGCATGATCGTGCGGTAGCCATCCCGCTTGAATGGTTGGCGTACTTCGGATCCTCGCGCAGGCGGCCGCCGTCCGGTGTCGCGAGCATCGGCTCCACGTAGCCCGGCACCAGCGACCGGTCATCCGACGTGCGTTTGGCCACCAGACCTCCCCTGCTCGAACCTGGCATCTGACGGGAGCCTAACCCCGAAGACGACACCTTGGTGGAGGAAAAGTGCAGGTCAGAGGCTCTCAAGTGTGGTTTTGCGGAGTTGGCGGGCGGGTACCGCCGACCGCACCGGGCTTGCTGCTGCAGACCACCGTGGCGCAGCAGTAGGTCACGGCCCCTCGTGCCGATGATCGAACGCCACGAACACGACGACGATGCCCTCCGCGCGACGCCGCGCCGCGTCTCGCCGTAGCCGAGCGCCGCGAAGGCCAGCCGACCCGCCTGGTACGCGCACAGCTCGCCGTCGAGCACCACCCGGCCGAGCGCGGCCGCCGACTCGAGGACCCCGGGGAACCGACCGGTGAGGTCGCTGCCGGTGCGGGACTGGAGTACCCCGGCGGGCACGTGCACGAGCATCCGCCAGCCGTCGAGCTTGGGGGAGTACTCGTACGGGCCGATGGGCAGCGCTGCGACCGGCTCGGCGACAGCGAGCCGCGGCGGCAGTTCCGGCACAGGCACAAGTCCATTTTGGACCCCGGCCGGTCGCGGGTAGCCCTGCTGACGGCACGTTCGTGACTGCAGTGATCGGCGTTCCTGTCGGCGTTGGTACTTCCCCAGGGTCGGCGCGGGCGGCAAGGTGCGGCGGTGACCTCTCGCGCGATGCGTCCGGCTGACGCAGGACAGTCGCCGAAAGGCACCTTTGCGTCATTGAAGGTTTGCAACTTCCGGCTGTTCTTCTTCGCGCAGCTGATCTCCGCTACCGGTCAATGGATGCAGACGCTTGCGCTCGCGCTCTAGGTGTTGGGGGAGACCGACCGCGGGTCGGCGGTGGGTCTCGTGACCTTGCTGCAGTACCTGCCGTTGCTGGTGCTCGGACCGGTCGCTGGAGCGCTGATCGAGCAACGGTCGAAACGCTCCGTCCTCATAGATCGGCGATCTCATCGCGGATGCGGGTGCGGCAGAGGTTGCGCGTGCAGCGCTGGCCGATGGCCCGATCGACATCCTGGTGAACAATGCCGGCGCGTACAAGCATCTTTCGTGGACGGAGGCGACGCCTGAAGATTGGCGGGACACCTACGAGGGCGATGTGATCTCCGGCGCGCGGATGATCCGGCACCTGGTCCCGCAAATGCGTGAACGGAAGTGGGGGCGGGTGATCACGATCGGCGGCGGTCTGGCGACCCAGCCGATGCAGTCGCACCCCCAGTACAACGCGAGTCTTGCCACTCGGCACAACCTCACTGTCTCCTTGGCGCGTGAACTGAAGGGCACGGGTGTGACGTCCAATGCGGTCGCCCCGGGGGCGATGTGGACTCCGTGAAGGACTTCCTTGTGGGCATTGCACCGGCCCGAGGCTGGGGCGAAACGTGGGCGGAGATCGAACGCGGCGCCGTGCGGGACATCATCCCGAACGACACCGGCCGGTTCGGTAAGCCCGAAGAGATCGCCGCGGCCGTCGCGTACCTCAGCAGTCCGCTGGCCGGCTATGTCAGCAGCGCCAACCTCCGTGTGGACGGCGGCCTGATCCGCAACGTCACCTGACGGCGACGGCGGCACGTCCCTGGGTCCGGCGAGGTGAGGTGGCAGCTTGCGCCTCGCCTCGCCGAGCCGTGGTTGCCAGAGATGAGGATTATGATTAACCTAATCGCGTGTCGCGGCGCATCCGGACCCGTCCGCGCGAGCCGGGAAGCGAAGCCGATGCGGAGGTTCGCAGATTCAGGCGGGGGAGCGGTGATGGAGCGGTGAACCCCGATGTCGGGCTTCTGTTCGAACCGTTCAGCCTGGGTGGGCTGACCCTGGCGAACCGGATCGTGATATCGCCGATGACAAGGCACCGAGCCACTGTCGACGGCGTCCCGACCCACCTGGCGGTCGAGTACTACCGGCAGCGCGCAGAGGCCGGGCTCATCGTTACCGAAGGTGTGTATCCGAGCCCGATGGGCCGCGGCTACCTGTTCACGCCGGGGATCTGCACCCCGGAGCACATCCAGGCTTGGCGGCGGATCACTGAAGCCGTCCACTCCGCGGGTGGGCTCATCGTGTGCCAGCTGATGCACTGCGGACGACTGCCCGACCCGTTGATGCTGCCTGCGCAAGCCGCACCGATCGCACCCTCACCTGTCCAACCGTCACCGGACGGGCGGTACACGATCCGGTGTCCGCGTCCTGATCGGCCGTACCCCCAGCCGCGGGCCATGACGACGAGCGAGGTGTACGGCGTCGTCGAGGAGTATCGGAAGGCTGCGGCGAACGCGTACGCCGCCGGATTCGACGGCGTCGAGATCCACGGTGGCAACGGGTACTTGCCGATGCGGTTCTTCGCAACGAATGTGAACCGCCGCGAAGACGAATTCGGCGGCACCGTCGAAGGACGCAGCCGCTTCATGGTGGCGCTGGTCGACGCGCTGGCACCGTTGCGCGGTGCCGATCGGATCGGGATCCGGTTGCATCCGGGCCAGACGTTCGCGGACGTCCTCGACGACGATCCGGAGGCCACCTGCCGGCACCTGCTGCCTGAGCTGTCGCGGCGGGGCGTCGGCTACCTGCACCTGTCCCTGCGGCCGGTGGGCTGGGACATGCTCGGCACGGCCCGCCGGTTGTTCGGCAGCCCGATCATCGCCGGTGCGGGGTATCCAGGCGCGATGCTGCGCAGAACCTCCTCGACGGGGTCATGGACCTCGCTTCGTTCGGCCAGGCGTTCATCTCCAACCCGGATCTCGTGCAGCGCTTCCGCGGCGGCTGGACCCTCACCCGGCCGGAACCGGCCACTTACTACACCCAGGGTCGGCAGGGCTACACCGACTACCCGGTCCACGCCGGCTCGATACCGGCGATGCATATGCCGGTCGACACGTCGTTCGCGTCGGCGGTGGTCACGGGCCGGGCGTAACTGTCCCGTCAGGACAACGCAAAGGAGCGATGAGTGTCCTTGATCGATGAGGCGACGACGGGCGGTCTGTCCGCCGCACGCGAACCGGGCGAGGTGACGCGATGACCGAGTCCGCGCACGCCACCAAGCTGGCTTATCTCGCCAAACGCAACCCCGCGCTATCGGTGCCGGAGTTCGCGGCCCGGTGGCGTCAGCACTCGCTGCTGGCGGGAAGTATGCCGGCGATCCGCCCTGGCATCGCGCAGACGGCGCACTGCCTCAACCTCTACGACCGCTCAGTCTTCGCACGCGCGACGCTCGAATATGACGGCGTCAACTTCCTCACCCTCACCGATCCAGGCGTTGCACTCACGATGTGGCAGCCCGACGAGGCGATGGAGCTGCTGCAGCCCGACGAGCTCGAGACATTCTCGACCTACGCGCGCCATTTCACCCTCACGACGCACGAACACGTCGTCTCGGAGGGGAAGATGCAGCACTACTGTCTGATCTTTTTTCTCAAGCGTGATCGCGGCTTCACGCTCGAGGCCTTCACCAGAGCGCTCGCCGAGGCTCACGGCGTAATGGCGGACGGGGCTCGCCGCGCCGTGGTGAACGCGGTGTTCGACCGGCCGCCCGGCTACAACTTCGACGCGGTCACCGAGTTGTGGTTCGAAAGCGAGGACGAGGTCCGCGAGTTCACCCGCGCGCGTACCTTCGCGGATGCGTATCTGGGCCGCCGCGCCGAGCTCTGCGACGAGATGCGCACCGTCGCGATGATGACGAAATTGAACCACGCGCGCCCGCCCATCGACGAACGCACGGCAGCCGAGTACCGCCCGGGCTGACAGTGGAAACGGCGCGGCATGCGGAGCTCGGTCCGGGACGAACGGTGGACCCGACCGGGCCCTGCTGCGGTTCAGCGCTTCGCGAACTCCGCGATCGCCCGCTGCGCGGTGTCCGTCGCCGCGAGCACGGTGATGGCCGATGCTTCCGCGTCGAGGTGCGCGTCCTGCGTTGTGTCCCCGGCCGTTCGGACGAGGCGCTTGGTCGCTGCGAGAGCCTCGGGCGACATCCTGGCGAGCGCATCGGCGAGCTTCCGTGCTTCGTCGACGAGCGCGCGGTCGTCGACGACCGCGGTCGCGAGTCCCCAGTCCAGCGCCTCGTGTGCGGTGAGGGTGCGGTTGGTGAGCGCGAGCTCGAGAGCACGGCGAGTGCCGATGAGGCGGGGCAGCAGGTGGCTGGCTCCGTTGTCGGGGGACAGTCCGATCGCGGTGTAGGCGAGGCGGACCTTGGCGGAGTGTGCGAGGACGACGAGGTCGGCGCTGAAGGCCAGTCCCACGCCTGCGCCGGCGATCGCGCCGTGGGCGGCGCTGATCACCGGCACCGCGAGACCGGCCAGATGACGCTGTGCGGAGTGCACGACCTCCGCGACCTGGCCGACATAGGCGGAAATGTCGCCCCCGTGCGCTGCGAAGGCGTGCACGTCGCCGCCGACGCAGAAGTGGGGTCCCTCTGCTCGGATGAGGACGACGCGCACGGAGGGCGACGCGGCGAGCCGTGCGGACGTTTCCTCAAGCTGCCGCCCCAGGTGGAGGTCGAGCGCGTTCGCGCGTTGCGGTGCGGCCAAGACAAGCTCGGCGACGCCGCCGTCCCGTTCGAGTCGTACTTCGTTGTCAGGCATCGGAACTCCGAGAGGTCGGCAATGTGGAAGGTATGCTCTAATGATATGCATAGTTAGCGGTGTAGCTGACCCGGATATCGCCCGGAAGGGAGCGGATCCCGATGATCGAGGTGCTTCTCGGTGGCCTGCCCTGCGCGGTTTGTGGCCATCCCGCCATTGCGTTCGTTCCCGCGGTGGGCACGCGGCATCCCGGTTCGGTATGCCGGATCGACGAGCGGGCCGATACCTCATCCGACGGCCGGCGCGAGCAACCGGATGCCTGTGGTCTGCGGGTGCCAGCCGTGTCTGCGATCTCGGCGACGGCGATGTGAGCCGCGCGACTCGGTTGCGCGTTCAAGGGGCCCTTTCGGCCATCGCCAACACTGGCTGGGGACCGTCGGTAGCCCCTTGACGTCTAATGCTCCTATGATTAGCCTAAACAGGCGACCGGACGAAGGAGTCCGTCGTGAGTCGGACCGTGGTCGCCTGGTCCGGTGCAAGGGAGGACGCTGATGCTGCAACCAGACGTCAACGAGCGCTACAGCCGCGTCGGCCGCGACACGCCGACGGGTGCGCTGTACCGGCGCTACTGGCTTCCAGTAGCCACCGAGACGGAACTGGCCGACAACCCTGTCAAGCGCGTCCGGCTGCTCGGTGAGGACCTCGTGCTATTCCGCGCCGAGACCGGCGAGCTGGGCCTCGTGGCCGAACGGTGCCCGCACCGCGGTGCTTCGCTGGGCTACGGGTTCCCGGACGGGGTAGGTCTGCGCTGCCCGTACCACGGCTGGAAGTTCTCTCCTCAGGGAGAGTGCCTGGAACAGCCGAACCAGATGCCGCCCTCGGCCCAGCTGCAGGCCCGGGCTCGTACCACGAGCTATCCGGTGCGAGCGTTGGGTGGTCTGGTCTTCGCCTACCTGGGCGACTCGCCGGCACCGGCGTTGCCGAGGCTGGACCTGTTCGACTTCAAAGAGAGTTCGACCCGGTTCCGCGACATCGGCTACGCGGTGATCCCGTGTAACTGGTTGCAGATCATGGAGAACTCGTTCGACCCGACCCACGTCGAATGGCTGCACGGGCGGTTGTTCAACTACCACCTCGAGCGGGCTGGTGAGGAACCAACGGTGCTCGGCGGGCATCACATCAAGATCGGGTTCGACCTCGTCGACTACGGCATCATCAAGCGCCGGTTACGCGAGGGGCAGACCGAGGACGACGAGGACTGGAAGGTTGGGCACCCGGTTTACTTTCCGAACGTCCTCAAGGTCGGTGGTTACGGGCTGAGCTCCTTCCAGATCAGGGTGCCGATGGACGACACTCACACCCTGCACTTCTGGTACTGCTGGTACGACGTGCCGGACGAGTACGCAAACCTGGTCGAGGAGATCCGCGAGCTTCCGGACACCTACGAGGTGACGCTCCAGGACGAGGACGGTCGCTTTCTGATGGACACAATTGATTCACAGGACGCGATGGTGTGGGTGACCCAAGGTTCACTGACCACTCGGGACGACGAACACCTCAGTTCCTCGGATCAAGGCATCGCGCTCTACCGTAACCTGCTGCGCAGCCAGCTGGACGCCAACGAGTCCGGCGGCGCGGTGATGAACGTGCACGACGCGGCCACTGACGGTGAGCTGATTGAGCTCCCCCAGGAGAAGAAGGAATTGGGCATCGGTGGTGGTGGCAGCAATCCGATGGCGTCGTTCCTGCGTACCCAAGGGGTGTACAGCGCGCGGCTGAGCACCCTAACGCAGCGAATCGAGGCAGCCTTGCGGAAGGCTGGCTGAGCAGGCCGTGGCAGGGAAGAAAAGCCTACTGGACCCCGCCGCACCCAACTCCGCGCCGGATGGAGGCTGTCGTGACGGCCACCACCAGCGCGGGGCCGGTACCTGCCCGGCGTGCGGAGAGTGGCTGCCAACCGCGTGGTGCCGCACCACCGGCTGTGGATGGCGGGAAGCGACGGGCGAGCGCACGCTCGCGGCCGCCGTCCAACACTACAGCGAAACCGGCCATTCCGTCCGCGTGTTGATCGACTGACGCGCCGGGCACCACCCGGCAGCGATTCCGAATCTCCGCGGCCGTGCCCACCGACTTAGGGGTACAACCGCGGCCAACCGAAGAGGAGCAGACTTCATGCCACGAAAGATCGTCGATGTGCACGGCCACATCGTCGCCCCAGCCGAACTGTATGCGTACCGCGAGTTCCTCATCGGTAGCCGCGGACACTACGGACGCCGGCTGAAGGGGTTCTCCGAATCGCGCGAAGGCCTCGGGCACGGGCGCACCGGTGTGATCCCGCCCGAGGAACTTAAGCACTTCGCCGAGGAGCACATCGCGTGGCTAGACCGGGTCGGCACGGACGTGCAGCTTGTATCGGCTCGCCCCTACACTCTGATGCATTCGGAGAAACCGGCGCGGATCGTGCACTGGTGGGCGCAGGCGGTGAACGACGCAATCGCGACCCAGGTGCAGTTCTACCCGCAGCGTCTGCAGGGCATCTGCAACCTGCCGTTGGTGTGGAATGAGCCGGTCGACGTCGTGTTCGAGGAGCTCGAGCGGTGTGTGACCGAACTCGGGTTCGTCGGTGTTCTAGTGAACCCGGATCCGAGCGAGGGACGCGCGCCCATGGAGGTGCCGGGGCTCGGCGACGAGTACTGGTACCCGCTCTACGAGAAGCTCGTGGAGTATCAGCTGCCGATGCTCGTGCACTCCTGTGGTTGCGTCTCGCTGCGTGAGAACCAGAGCCTGCACTTTATCTCCGAGGAAAGCACCGCAGTCATGTCGCTGGTGCAGTCCGACGTGTTCGATGTCTTCCCCGACCTCAAGGTGGTGGTGCCGCACGGCGGCGGAGCCATTCCCTACCAGGTAGGTCGTTTCCGCGGCACCTATTGGCAGGGCACCGAGCGAGCCGGGACGTTCGACGAGGCGATCCGGAAGGTTTACTACGACACCTGTCTCTACAGCGAGGAAGCACTGGCGCTGCTGGTGAAGGTGATCGGCAGCGACCGGGTCGTGTTCGGCACCGAGCGCCCTGGCGATGGATCGCACAAGAAGACCCCCACCGAAGGTTGGGCCGACGACATCGCCGGCGTGCTGCGCGGTATCCCCGCCCACTCGGAGCAGGATCTGGACCTGATGCTCGGGGACACCGCGTTGGACATCTACCCGCGCCTGCGCAAAAACCTGGAAGCGGCGGGCCGCAATGACCTCTGATCTGCTCGAACCGGCCCAGTCCGAGGCCGAACGCGAGGCCGTGATCAAGCTGGTTCGCGAGTTCGCCCAGGACCGGGTCGCACCGCGGGTGAAGGACTACGACGCCGCCGAGTCGCTGCCCTCCGATCTGCTCGAGGAGATGGCGGAACTGGGGTTCTTCGGCGGTGTCGTGCCGACGGAGTGGGGTGGTCTCGGTCTCGACCACCTGACTTTCACTCGGATCATCGAAGAGGTTTCCCGCGTCGACCATTGCCTTGGCGTGCTGATGAGCATGCCCTCGGCGTTGGTCGGGTCGGGCCTGCTGAAGTTCGGGACCACTGAACAGAAGCAGCGATGGCTAGTCCCGTTGGCCGAGGGCCGCTTGTTCGGCGGTGCCGGCGTGACCGAACCGCGGTCCGGCAGCGACGTCGCCGGGACACAAACCCGGTACGCTCGCACCGACGGCGGCGGATTCGTGCTGAACGGTGCGAAGGCCTGGATCACCAACCTCGATCGCGCCTCGTTCTTCGTCACTTTCGCCACCAAGGACCCAGCGCTGGGCCGCAGCGGACTGTCGGCGTTCATCGTCCCCGCGGATACGCCCGGGGTGATCAAGAGCCCCGTGCACAACAAGCTGGGCTTCCGGCCGCTGTGCAGCGGAGATCTCACATTCGACGACGTTCACCTCGGCCCGGACGCGATGCTGGGTCCTGAGGGCGAGGGCTTCGCGGTCGCGATGACCTCGGTGGAGCAGGGTCGCCTGTCGGTCGCATCGCGGGCTGTCGGACTTGCGCAGTCCTGTTTGGACGCATCCGTGCAATATGCGCGCGATCGGATCGTGTTCGGACAGCCGATCAGCGATTTCCAGATGGTGCAGCAAAAGATCGCGAACATGGCGGTGTCGGTCCAGGCCGCGCGGCTGCTCACCGAGCAGTGCGCTTTGGCGATGCAGCGT
Source organism: Amycolatopsis sp. NPDC051372 (assembly GCF_040682095.1). Classification (NCBI taxonomy): domain Bacteria; kingdom Bacillati; phylum Actinomycetota; class Actinomycetes; order Pseudonocardiales; family Pseudonocardiaceae; genus Amycolatopsis; species Amycolatopsis sp. NPDC051372. The sequence continues at coordinate 56,862 of NZ_JBFBAF010000016.1, read as the reverse complement.
GGTGAGCGCGCCCGCGTGGAGGCGAGCATGGCCAAGATGTACGCCAGTGATGCTGCGCAGGCGGCCGCGGCCGACGCGGTGCAGATTCACGGTGCCTACGGAGTGTCGGAGGACTACGGTGTCGCGCGGGCCTACCGGGACGCGAAGGTGTTCCAGATCGTCGAAGGCGCGAACGACATCCACCGCGTGCTGATCGCCCGCAACGTGCTAGGCACGACTCGGGAGCCACGCCGATGACTGCCGAGCCGGCCCCGGTGGCCCCGGTGGCCCCGGTGGTCGGGGACGTCCATGCCGGCCTCCGCGCTGAAGTTCGCCGGCGCCGGCCCGGCGCGGTCGGCGAGGCTACGGCGCGGGAGATCCTCGCGCCACTCGGCCTGCCGTTCGTACCGGCGACCAGCGTGCACTCGGCCACGGAAGCCGTGTTCACCGCCGGTGGGGTCGGCATGCCCGTGGTGATGAAAGCGCTCACCGACGAGGTTGTGCACAAGTCCGACGCCGGTCTGGTCGAGCTGAACCTCGACACGGCGGAGGCGGTGCACATTGCCTACCAGCGCCTCACTGACCGGGTCAGGGCACTGGGCGTGTCCGACGCTCGCGTGGTGGTCCAGCCGATGGCCCCGGACGGTACGGACCTCATCCTCGGCTGGGTCCGCGATCCAACTTTCGGGCCGGTGATCGTGGCGGGGCTGGGTGGCGTGACCGTCGAGCTGTTCCGCGATGTGGCCCGCCGGATCGCTCCGGTGACAGCTACGGAAGCGAGGGAGATGCTGCAGTCGCTGACGTGCGCGCCGCTGCTGAACGGGTTCCGCGGCAAGGCCCCCGTCGACACCACGCGGTTCTGCGAGCTGGTGGCGCAGGTCTCGGAGCTGGCCCTGGCGGTGCCGGAGCTGGCGGAACTGGACCTGAATCCGGTGCGTGTCCATCCAGACGGCACCTGTGTCGTGCTGGACGCCCGGGCGGTGCTCGAGCCGATGGCCCGCGAAGAGGACAGTCGTGATGTTTTCGACCTGACGCCCTTGGCCCGGCCGCGGAGCATCGCGGTCGTGGGGGCGTCTCGGGACGCGAGCCGTCCCGGCGCCCGCATCCTGCGATCGCTGCGTGAACACGGGTTCGCCGGTGCGATTCACCCCGTGAACCCCGCCGGCGGCGAGGTGGGCGGACTGCCTGCGGTGGCGTCGCTGCGCGAGCTGCCCGAGGCACCCGATCTGGTCTGCGTCGCGCTACCGGCGAAGGCGGCTGTCGAATCGGTGCGGGAATGTGTCCAGCTCGGTGTGCCCGCAGTGATCGTTTTCGCGTCCGGGTTCGGTGAGACTGGCCACGAGGGACAGGCGCTCGATGCGGAGCTGCGCGCCGCAGTGGCGAAATCCGGCACCACGGTGTGCGGTCCGAACACGATCGGTGTCGTGAGCGCGCATCACCGGATGGCCGCGACGTTCAGCCAGGCGGTGAACGGATTCCCGCTGCGGGCGTCGGGAACGTGTCTCATTGCCCAGAGCGGCGCCGTCGCCGGGAGCCTGGTGTCTCGGGAGCTGGCTGATGGTTACGGCATCGGCGACTGGGTGACCGTCGGCAACCAGTCCCAAGTGGACGTGGCGGATTACCTCGAGTACTTCGCCGGCCTGGACACGACACGCTCGCTGGCAGTGTTTCTGGAAGGCGTACCGGACGGCGACCGGTTCCGCCACGCGCTCGCCGTGGCACGAGCGCGCGCGGTGCCCGTGGCGGTGTTCAAGACCGGGGTGACCGACGCGGGCCGGCGCGCCGTGTCGTCACATTCCGGCGCGCTGGCCGGGAGCGGGGCGGCTTATGGCGCGGTGCTGGCACAGGAAAGTGCCGTACAGGTCACGGAGATGACCGGGCTGCTCGAAATCGCCTGGACCCTGGGTCACACGCCGAGTCCGGCCGGCGGCCGCGTCGCGATCGTCACCACCTCGGGTGGCGCGGGCAGTGCCACGGCCGACTTGATCGACCAGCACGAGCTCGAACTGGCGGAGTTCGATCCGGGGACCGTTACCGAACTCGTCGGTGTGCTACCAGCGTTCGCACACGTCGACAACCCGCTCGACGTCACGGCCGAAGGCGCGTTCGCGGAGGGCACGATGCGGCGCGTCGTCGAGCTTGCAGCCGAAGATCCCGGGGTCGACCTCGTATGCGTGGTGCTCACCAGCATCGCGGGAGCCGATGCCGTCCGCGTGGCTCAGCAGATTGCTGACGCCGCCCCGGGCACAAAGCCGGTGCTGGTGTCCTGGCTCGTCACGCGGTCCCTCGCCGAAGAGGGCATGGCCTTGCTGGCCGATCAGGGTATCCGGGTGTTCACCGAGCCCGCGCGGATGGTCGCGGCCGCCGCCGCGCTCGTTTCCCACCGGGCGATTGCGCAAGACAGGAGTACGCGTGTCTGAAACTGATACCGTCGAAGACCTTCGGGCATTGGTCGCACTGTCGTGCCGCATCCTGGCCGCGACCGGGTGCGTCCGGGAGATCACCGGCCACGTCAGCGTCCGGGTACCGGGGACCGACCGGTTCCTGGTGCGCTGCCGGCCGCCGCGAGACCCCGGTGTGCAGTTCACTATCGCCGACGACATCCAGCTCGTCGGCCTCGAATCGACCAACGCAGACCTTCCCGACGGTTACGCGCTCCCGGGAGAGTGGGCGATCCACACCGAGCTGTACCGGCAGCGACCGGACGTAGGGTCCGTGGTGCACGGTCATCCCGAAGCTTCGTTGAAGTGCGGGATCCTCGGACTGCCCATGGAACCGGTGATCGGCGCCTACGACCCGGGCGCGATGGAGCTGGCCGTGCGCGGCGTGCCCACCTACCCCCGCGCCGTGCTGATCAGCGATCGACAGCTGGGTGGTGAGGTGGTCAAGGCGATGGAATCCTCCGACGCCTGCCTGCTTCGTGGGCACGGCGTGGTCGCGGTCGGCGCGGATCTTCAGCAGGCGACCGTACGCGCGATCAAGCTCGAGACGCTGGCCGAGCTGACGCTGAGCCTGCACTCGGTGCCGGGCGCGCAGCCGCAGCAACTGTCGCAAGACGACATCGCTGAAGTCTCGGGCTTCGTGGACAGCCGCAACGCCGGAAAGACCTACGCGCATTGGACGTGGGACTTCTATCGACACACGCTCGGCGACGCCGCCGATGTGACCAAACGAATCTGATTTGCGGAGGAGGAGTACATGGCTCAGGTAGTGGGCGGCGCCGCGATGTCGCACAGTCCGCAGCTTTCCATGGCATCGGTTGGCTGGCGCGCACACGGCGATCTGGAGCTGCCGCGCCTTCCAGGTCTCGACCTGACGCCGACCGACCGGACCGAGCAGGAGCTGGAGGAGGAACTCGTGCCGACGCTGCTCGCCAACAGGTACGAGGCGTGCCAGCGCGCGCTCGAGCGGACTCGGGACGAACTGCTGGCGCAGCGCCCCGACATCCTGGTGGTGATCGGTGACGATCAGCGGGAACTGTTCCTCGACGACATCATGCCGGCAGTCTCGATCTTCCGAGGCGAGTCGCTGGAGGACCGGCCGCCCGGTGCGGAGGTCTATCCGTCCACCATGGAGAGCGCGTACAAGTATTACCACGCCGACGGTGTCGACGTGTACGAGACGCATGGGGAACTGGGCCTGCACCTGGTTGAGCAGCTCGTCGAAGCGGGCTTTGACGTGGCGCAGTTCTCGGAGCAGCCCAAGGACCGCACGCTGGGTCACGCGTTCACATTCGTGTACCGCAGGTTGCTTGAAGGCTTGCCTCGGATCCCGCTGGTGCCGGTCTTCCTCAACACCTACTACCCGCCCAACCAGCCGACGCCGGGGCGCTGTGTCGAGCTGGGCAAAGCACTGCGCGAAGCGATCGACAGCTGGCCCTCTGACCAGCGGGTATCGCTGATCGCCTCGGGCGGGCTGACTCACCCGATCATCGACGAGAAGCTGGATCGCGGGCTGCTCGAGGCGCTCGAGGCTCACGACGACGAAGCTCTGGCCCGGATCCCGGTCGAAAGTCTGAGGGAAGGCAGTTCGGAGATCCGGAACTGGATCGCGGTCGGCGCAGCGCTGAACGACTCGCCTGGGAAGATCATCGACTACATTCCGGCCTACCGCTCGAAGGCCGGTTCCGGCTGCGGCATGGGATTTTTCACCTGGACCACCGAATGACCTCGATCCGGGAACGGCTGCTCGCCCTCGACACCTGCGTGCTGTCCGATGCGCTCGACGCACTGGGCCGGACCGGAGCCGTGGCGGGGATCCTGCCGGTCTGGGAAGGCGCGCGCCTGGCAGGCAGGGTAGTGACGATGCGTACGGTGCCGGCAGATGGGCGCAGAAGCCGAAGTCACTTGGGCACCGCGGCGATCGAGCGGGCGGTTGACGGCGAAGTCGTGGTGGTGCAGCAGGCGGTCGACATTCCCTACCGGTCGGCGACCTGGGGTGGCTTGCTGGCCCGGGCGGCGACGCTGAAGAGACTCGGAGGAGTCGTCATCGACGGCGCGTGCAGGGACGTCGACGAAATCCGCGGGCTTGGCCTGCCGGTGTCCGCGCGGGAGGCCACCCCCTTCACCGCGCGGGGCCGGATCGTCGAAGACGCTGTCGGCGTCCCGGTCAAGATCGGCGGGGTGCGGGTTGCCGAGGGCGACTACGTGCTCGCGGACGGCAGCGGCGTGGTTTTCGTCCGTGCGGACGAGGTCGAGGGTGTGCTGGCAGCGGCGGAACGGCTCGTCGCGCGGGAGGCCTTGATGGCTGAGGACTTACGGGCGGGCGGGCAGCCGTCCGAGGTCCTGGGAAAGGACTATGAGGAGATGCTCAATGGGTGACGAAACAATCGACCGCGCGCGAGCGATCGGCACCGCCGGACTGTCCGATGCCCTGGACAAGCTGGGCCTCGCCGGTGCCGTTCCTGGCATCGTGCCCTTCGACCCGCGGTTCACGATTTGCGGACGGGCCTTCACCGGTCAGTACGAACCCGTGGACTCCCTCGGCGGGACGGTCGGCGACTATATCGACGACGTCGAGCCCGGCCAGATTGTAGTGTTGAGCAACGACGGGCGCCTCGACTGCACCGTGTGGGGCGACATTCTCACCGCGGTCGCTTCCGCCCGCGGGCTCGGCGGTACCGTGATCGAGGGCGTCTGCCGCGACGTCGCCGACAGCCTTGCGATCGGCTACCCCGTCTTCGCACGCGGGCGGAGCATGCAGACCGGCAAGGACCGGGTGCGCCTAGCCTCGACCGGCCGGCCGGTCCGGCTGGGCTCGGTGCTGGTACACCCGGGAGACATCGTCCGCGGCGACGCCGACGGTGTCGTGGTCATCGCCGATGAGCACACGCAACGGGTGCTGGACCTCGCAGAGAGTATCGAGGATGCTGAAAACAGCATTCGCACCGCGGTTGTTGGCGGTCAGCGGCTCGATGAAGCACGGGCACGGATGGGTTACCATACCCTGCAGACGAAAGCCGATGCGCGATGACCGCACATGCGACCCAGCTCGGTGCATTCGGTACTGCCACCCTGCACGAATCAGGTGCCACTCCGCTTCCACCCCAGCTCCGCCCCCTCGACCGGGAATGGCGGATTTGCGGCTACGCGTTCACGGTTCGGCTGACACCTGGGAACAACATCTGGCTGCATCGCGCCCTTTACGCCGCTTCCCCCGGAGATGTTCTGGTCGCCTCGAGCGGCGGCGCGTTCGAGTTCGGCTACTGGGGCGACATCCTCACCAGCGCGGCCATCTCCCGACGCCTCGGGGGCCTGGTCCTCGACGGGTGCGTGCGTGACTCGGCCGATCTGCACCGGCTGGCCTTCCCCGTCTTTGCCCGTGGGCTCTGCGTTCGCGGTACCGGCAAGGACGCTAACGGCGGCGACCTCGACACGGACATCACCATCGGCTCGGCGGTGGTTCGGCCTGGTGACCTGGTCGTCGGTGATGCCGACGGCGTAGTGGTACTTGCCCGAGAGGACGCCGCTGCGATAGGTGAGCGGGCGGCACAGCGGGAAGACAAGGAAGCAGCAGTACGCGCACGGATCGCCGCCGGTGAGTCCACCCTCGAGATCTACGGTTTCTGATGGACACGTCCGGGCTGGGCATCGCCGGGTGGGGCGCCGCAGGGCGCCTGATGGCTGACGCGGTCACGCGCGCGAGTCGGTTCCGGCTCGCCGGCGTTGCCGACGTAGACCCCGCAGCGCGCGAGCACGCGGGGAGCGAAACCGGGTGCCGGACGTATGAGGAAGTTGCTTCGCTCGCTGCGGCCGAAGACGTCGACGTCGTGTACATCGCGACTCCGACCTTTACGCATGGTCCTGCGATCCGCGAGGTTGCCGCTCATGGCAAGCACGTCATCTCGGAGAAGCCGCTGGCGACGACGCTGGCCGAGGCGCAGAAAGCACTCGAGGCCGCCGAGCGCGCCGGTGTCAATGTGCTCGTCGGCGCGACTCACAGCTATAACGCCCCGGTGCGCGTCTTGCGCCGGATCGTCGAGGACGCCCGGCTCGGTCCGCTCCTGTCGGTGTGTACGACGTGCCACACCGACTGGCACCGGCGTCCGCGGTCCGCGTCCGACCTCGATGCCGCGCAGGGTAACGGGCTCGTGCTCCGGCAGGGAGCGCACCAGATCGACATTCTCCGATACCTCTGCGGTGGGCTTACCAAATCGGTGGCGGGGACGACGTTCGGTGGTTCGGACGGGACCGAGCTCGGGTTCACTGCGCAACTTGCGTTCCCCGGCGGAGTCCACGCCAGCGCGTACTACTCCGGAACGGGTGGGTTCGACAGCCGGGTACAGACGTGGGGCGTCGGGGAACTAGGGACCTTCGACGTCGCGCCCACACCGACGCTCAGCCGGCACTTCGTCCTGCCGGGGCAGAGATCGGTTTCCCCGGTCTTCGGCACACTCGTCGCGACCTTCGCTGCGGGTGGCGCATGGGTCACGCCCTCGGGCGTGCTCGTGTTCGCCGGCGGCGAGGTAACGGAGATCGGCGTCGAGGGCGAGCCGTCCGGCTGGGACGCTCTGCTGGACGAGACCGCGGACGCGCTCGACGGCCACCAGACTGTCCACACTGGACGATGGGGTATGGCGACACTCGAGGTGGGCTTGGCCCTGCACGAATCCGCTCGCACCGGACTCCGCGTCGACCTGCACCACCAGATCGGCACAGCACTGCTTCGCACACAGGCGTAAGGAGAGAAGAAATGATCATCGACGCTCACGCGCACGTCAACGCCCCGCCGGAGTTGTACGCCTACCAAGCGGCGCTGATGTCGTCGCGGGGTGCCCACGGGCGAGGCACTGCCGGTGTCGGCGATGCCGCGCTCAAGGAGTGGGGAGAGCGCACCCTCGCGACAATGGACAGCGTCGGCACCGACCTGCAGCTGATCTCACCGCGGCCGTTCCACTGCGGGCATTCCATGCGGCCGTCGAAGGCCGTGCACTGGTGGACCAGCGCAGTCAACGACGTCATCGCCCGCCAGGCGGCCTTGTTCCCGGGCCGCCTCGCCGGGGTGGCCGGCCTGCCGCAAGCGTATGGCGAACGCGCAGAGGATTGGGTCGACGCCCTCGATGAGGCGGTGACGCAACTGGGCATGGTCGGCTGTGTGCTCAACCCCGACCCTTCGGAGGGTTCCGGACACGTGCCGCCGCTGGGGGATCCGTTCTGGTATCCGCTTTACGAGAAGCTCGTGGAGCTCGACGTACCGGCACTTATCCACTCGGGCAGCTGCCTCAACGACCGGGAGACCTACAGCGAACACTTTGTTACTGAGGAGAGTATCGCGATCCTCACCTTGCTGAACTCAGAGGTGTTCCTACGCTATCCGACCCTGAAGATCATCGTCGCACACGGTGGCGGTTCGGTGCCCTACCAGATCGGTCGCTGGCGAGCGGCCCGAGCGCATCCGAAGCTGCGCGAAGGGCACGTGCTCAAGGACGAGTCGTTCGACGAGAGCCTGCGCCGGCTGTGGTTCGATACGGTGCTGCACAACCCGGCGTCGCTCGAATTGCTGATCAAGACCGTGGGTGCGGACCGGTGCCTCTTCGGCACCGAGAAGCCGGGTAGCGGTAGCGCTCTCGACCCCGTGACCGGACACGACTTTGACGACATTCGCCCGGTGGTCGAGGGCTTCGATTTCCTCGACGAGGCCGAGAAGTCCGCGATCCTGGCCGGCAATGCCCAGTCGCTGTTCCGGCTGCCTGTGACTGTGCGGTAGGTCGTCCGGCGCGAGCAAGGCTAAATCTGCGGAGCCCTCTGATGCGGGCGGCGGCCTCAGCCCTTCGCCGCTCGGAGGGCTCCGTCGACTCCGGGTCCGCGTCGCGAAGCCCTCCGGATGCCCAGGCACGATAGACCACATTAGGTCCAGCGTTCATTACTTACAGTAGTCTACTATCATTAGCCTCAAAGTTTGAGCCATGCTTGCCGGGCGAGGAGTGGGGTGCCACCATGGTTGTTCAACCTGTGCACGGCAGTGGTGATGAGCCGCGGTCTCCTCGTGGGGCGCGGCGCCGGCTTGACGGACGTCGACCCCAGAAGGTGTCGCTGACGATCGCACAGCGGATCGTGGACGACATCACCGAGGATGACCTCGAGCCGGGCACCAAACTGGCCAGCGAGCGGGACATGATGGCGCGGTTCGAGACCGGCCGCGGGACTCTGCGTGAGGCACTGCGATTCCTCGAGATGAACGGCGTCATCCGAGTCAAGGCAGGCCCGCACGGCGGTCCGATCGTCTCCGAGCCGGATGCTCACGACCTGGCCGGTGTCCTCGGACTTTTCCTGCAGCTGAAGGGTATGCCGTTCAAGGCTTTGGTCTCGGCCCGTGAGGTGCTCGAACCGGAACTGGCAGCGCTGGCCGCGGAGGCCGCGGACAAGGACATGCTCGCGGATATCGCGGATTCGATCGCGGGTATGCGGGAGTTCCTGGACGACGAGCACAACTTCCTCGCGGAAAACGATCGCTTCCACGTTGCGGTTGCCGCTGCCGCGGGCAACCAGTTGTTCGCACTGCTCATCACGTCTCTGCACTTGATCACCGATGGCATGCCTTTGGGCGTTAGCTACCCGCCGGCGCGGCGGAACGCGGTCCTGCAAGCGCACGAAGCTGTCTACGAGGCCATCAACAACGGAGATGTGGAAGGTGCCCGCTGGGCCATGCGCAGGCACATGCGTGAGTTTCGCCGGTACATCGTGGAGAAGTTCCCGATGGTGTACGAACGTCCGGTGCGTTGGCGCGACATCTCGCCGTGATTGCTTCGCGTGCCGGGTCGCAGAGCGGCCGAGTGGCTGCGGATTTCCGCATACACTCAGACAACGGAAGGGGGCGCGGTCAGGGAACGATCTCGCGCCACCGCAGCGGACGGTCCATGAGAGCTGGGAAATCGGTCTCGACTCGGGTGCGCAGGCGGCGAAGGTGTTTGCGCATCGCCCACCGCGCGCCTTCCGCGTCGCGTCCCTCAATGGCTTCGAAGATCTCTGTGTGCGAGCCGACCACGCCTTCCCTTCGAGGCCGGGAGTAATCCAAGCCGAGTGGGACGCCGTCGGTGATGGTGTGCAGCGACGAGATCACCAGCGCGAACAGCTCGTTGCCCGAGGCCGCGGCCACGGCGGCGTGGAACCGGTCGTTTTCGGCGAGGAAGTTCTGCTCGTCGTCGATAAACGCGGCCATCCCGTCGATGGAGTCCTTGATCTGCGCGCGGTGGTCGTCGGTGGAGTTTTCCGCCGCAAGACCGGCCAGCTCGGGCTCAAGGACTTCACGGGCCGCGACGATCGCCTTAAACGGCACCCCCCGCAGCTGCATGAACAGTCCCAGCACCCAGGCGAGGTCTTGCCCGTCCTGCTCGGAGACGATCGGGCCGCCGTAGGGCCCGGACTTGAGGGTAATCGCCCCCGTCATCTCTAAGAACCGAAGGGATTCCCGCAACGTGCCGCGCCCGGCGCCGAACCGGGTGAGCATGTCCTTCTCGCTCGCCAATTTCGTACCCGGGGCGAGCTTGCCGTCAGTGATCTCGTCGACGATCTCCTGGGCGATGGACAGAGCGGCCTTGTGAGATCGTCGACCATCCGGCCGTCGACGTGGCTTCCGCTGTACACCCGCGACGTCGTCGCGGTCGCTTGCCCCCGTGTTCACCACGTCGCACACCACCTTCTGCTCACGCGCACCCGCTGGTCAGCCCGACATTTGAGCCTACCATTACCCCCTTCTTCTATGAGGATGAACGACGGCGCGTGTTGCAGTCGCTGGTAGTGCGCGCACGAGGTGGAGTTGTGAATCGCTGCACTTGACGGCGGTCGCTCCTATAATTATCCTGCTAACCACTCCGCTTCCAGGCCCACTGAGGTGGTTTGCAAGATGGAGATCCTCGCGGGACTGCGTGGGCGCCCGTTCACAGGGGACTCCAAGACAGCCGACGGCCGGCTGATCACGCGTTCTGCGCGGGGATCGCCCGGCGGAATCCGACGCAGCGACGCGCCCACGGTGATCCGGCTCCGCAGCGCTGCGTCAAAGGACACGGATCTGACCGCTATTCCCGGTCGGGCCGAGCAGGAGCGCCGATGTTCACCGACGTATACGCCTCTGACGGACCAGCCGCATTGTGAATGGTCGTGCTCTCGGTGTGCTGCGCGCGATCCTCGGCGTCCGCGTGTCGCGGATGCGGTCTCCCCTGCAGGACTGGGCCGTTTCCTCCCGCCGCGAGTCCCGACACCGCCAGCTCCCACTCGGTGAGCTCGTTGATCCGTGTCCACCAGACGACACCGCAGGAGGATCAATGCCAGACAGCTGTCCCGCCCGTAAGTCCGCTGATGTCCCGCTGCCGCTCGATCCGACGTTGCCGCGCACGGCCAATTACGCAGATGGCAGCGCGGTGCTGCGATCCTCGGCATTCAGTGTGGACGTTTACCACGAGAACGCCGCGCTCCTAGCCGGTACGCTGCTCGGCTCGGACGGTGATCGCCACCGGCACCTAAAGCGGCTCGAAGGAGCCCTCTTCAGCCCCGCTCACCTCGCCCACTACGAGAAGTCGGTCTTGGCCAAGGTCGTGGATGAGGAGCTGGCGGCCGTCGCGGCCGCCTCACCCGCCGACGGTGTGCCGCGAGCCGATCTGATCCCGTTGGTCCGTCGCATGGCGTTGCGGATCTCGGCGGAGGTCGTCGGCCTCGACGACGTCGACGAAGCTCGCCTGTCGCAGCTGACTCGCCTGGTCGCCAGGCTCGGCGACGGCATCCTCATCCAGTGGACGACGCGGGATCACGGCGAGGTCATGCGAGATGCGTTGGCCTGCAAGGAGGAACTCTGGTCCGATTTTGTCTTGCCGGCCCTGCGGAAGCGGCGTGCCCGGGTGGCCGCCGGGCAGGAGTTGCCGGGCACCGACCTGATTTCGGTAATCATGACCGATACCACGCTGACGTGGTCGGACGATGACATCTCCAAGGAAACCCTGCTGTACATGACTGCGGCCGCGTTCACCACCGCGACGGCAGTGACGCACGCCGTCGCCGAGCTGACGAGCTGGCTGCCCGATCATCCGGAAGCTCGTGAGAAGCTGTCCGATCCCGAGTTCCTCCGGATCGCCGGCATGGAGTCCCTGCGGTTGCACCCGGGCCGGCATGTGTTGTTCAGGGCTGCGGCCGAGAAGACGACCATGCCGGACGGGACGAGGGTGGATCCCGGACAGGTCGTGCTGGTTGACAAGTTCCAGGCGAACATGGACGACGAGGCATACGGCGGTGCGGTCGACACATTCAACCCCTACCGCACCATCGCCGAGGGAACTTCTCCCTACGGGTTGAGCTTCGGGGCCGGCCCGCACCAGTGCCTGGGCAAGCCGCTCGTACTCGGCACCACCGCCAGCCGCCGAACCGAGGCCCGTGACGGCACGCTCGCTTTGTTGCTAGGTGTGCTGTTCCGTGCCGGCGTGGAGCGGGATCCAGACAACCCGCCGGTCCGACCGGACAGTGTCCATGACCGCTACGAGTCGTTCCCCGTTTGTTTCACGGCGATCTGACACTGACGCCGATCCTTAGATCGTTGTGCTCGCCCTTGCGGGCGTGGAAGGAGAGAGATCCGATGCGTTCACGGGCGATGGTGCAGCTCGGGCCAGGTGTGCTGGAGGAGCAGGAACTGGCGGTTCCTGTCCTTGCGGAGGGGGAGGCCCTGCTGAAGGTGGAGGCCACCGGGATTTGCGGCAGTGACAAAACGCAGCTTGACGGTGGGCTTGCGAAGAGCGGTTGGTCGTCGTATCCGGTCGTGCCCGGGCACGAGCCGGTCGGGCGGATCGTCGACATCGGGGCCGAGGCCCGACGCCTGTGGGGCGTAGAGGAGGGCCAGCTCGTCGCCGTCGAGTCCGTGGTTCCCTGCCAAGTCTGCGACCGGTGCACCAGCGGGCTGGTGAAGTTCTGCCGCAACCGCTTCTCCTACGGATTCACACCGACCACGTTCGGCAGCGGCTTGTGGGGTGGGTTCGCCGAATATCTCGTGCTGCGGCCCAACAGCCGCGTGCACCCGGTACCGGCGGGCGTGCCTGCCGAGGTGGCTACGCTGTTCAACCCCCTCGGTGCCGGATTCGACTGGACCGTCCGCAGGGGAGGAACCGTGGCCGGCGACGCCGTGGTCGTGCTGGGGTGTGGACAGCGCGGCTTGGCCTGCGCGGTTGCCGCGCGGGCCGCGGGCGCGCAACGGGTAGTGGTCACCGGCCTCAGCCGGGATCGGCACAAGCTCGACATCGCCGCCAAGCTCGGCGCGGACATTACGCTGGAAGTGGACAACCTGCCCGAGGGCTGCCTCGATGTCGTCACAGCAGTGCGCGCAGCGCTGGACGGCGATGCGGATCGGGTGATCGACACGACGCCACATGCCGTTTCCTCGATCGGCGATGCGATCGGGATCGTGCGGCCCGGGGGAGTGGTTGTGATCGCAGGGTTAAAGGGGGGCGCCGACATGTCCGGTGTCGACGCCGACGCGCTGGTGTTGAAGGCAGTCGACGTCCGCGGTGTGGTGAGCGTGGAATCGTGGGGGTACAGCCAGGCGCTGCGGCTGCTCGGCTCGGACCGCCTCCCGATCGAGCTCCTGCACTCGCACACGGTGGCGCTGGCGGACGTCCGGGAGGGTATCGAGCTGCTCAGTCGCTCCGACGCCGTGCACGTGTCGGTACTGCCCTCGAAAGTGCGCGAGGACTGAGCCGAAAACGGAGGCCGGCCCTTTCGTCTCCGCACTCTTGGGGATCGGGCTGAAGTGCTTCCGCGCGAGAGTGAAGGCCAGAAGGCGGAAAAACGTCGGGTGTTGGCGGATCGACGGAACGGACAGCGACCAGCTGCGGCTGCAGTTGGTCGCTGTCGCATGTTTTCCACATTTGGACCGGCACGTCGAACCTGTTGCACACCAGCAAAACTAGGCGTCTGCCCGCCTATTCCCTGAAGTCGCGCTAGCGGCCTGCAGCGCACTGCGTCACCGGGGGGTCACAGTCCAAAGTGAACGCTTGTGTGTCGACAGGATTGCTCCTATGGTTATCATCAATGTCATCCGGCCCAAAGGAGGGACCGTGCATCTCGGCTTCAGAAGTGGGGGGCGCAAGGGGCGGATGGCCGCCGTGCTGTCGCTCTCGCTCGGCGTCGTTCTTACCGGCTCCGCATGCAGCGGAGGAGTGGGTGGAGACTCGAGCGGCGACTCGATCAAGGTGGGCGCGATCTTCGCGCTCAGTGGCGTGTACGGAGCAGTCGGGAGCGAGATGCTTGACGGCGTCCGGTTCGCAGTCGACGAAGCGAACGCTGCAGGCGGTATCGGCGGCCGGAAGGTCGACCTCGACGTCAAGGACTACCGCTCCGACCCGAGCCTGCTTACCGGGCTCGCGAACGAGTTGTTGCAGGACGGGGCCGTCGCGGTCGTCGGACCGGAGACGAGTACGTCGGCGGTGGTGCTGGACCCGACGATGGCCTCGGCCAAGGTGCCGATTATCACGGCCGCGGGGCTGGTACCGAAGGGCGAGTACAGCTTCAGCGTTCAGCCGCTCAGCGGCTATTTCGACCTCGCTGCGGAGTACGCGAAAAGCCGTGGCGCCAAAGCTTTGTGCGATCTGGGTGTGAGCGGGGCGTCGTTCGAGTCGTTGCAGAAGGTGCTCGAGCCGGCCGCAGCGAAGGCCGGGTTGCCCATGGGCACCCGCATTCCGTTCGACGCCGCGGCGACTTCGCTGACGCCCCAGATGACCCAGCTCAAGAGTGATGGGTGCACCGCGATCTTCGCCGGGGGCACCGGACCATCGGTGCTGGTGGTCGCGAGAGCGATGGTAGATCTTGGGATGACCGACACGATCCTCATGACTCAGCCCACGAACGCAACCAGCGCGACGATCAACCAGCTCGGCCAGGCCGCGCCGTTCACCAATTTCGGTCTGCCGAAGGTAATGGTCGCCGACTTGATTTCGGCCGACGACCCGGCGATGGCGGCGATCAAGCCGTTCGCAGCGAGTTGGAAGCGAGCCGGAAAGCCAGCTCTGACGACGAACAACGCGATGGGCTACTCGAGCGTCCAGATCGTGGACCAGGCGATCGAGAAGGGCGGGCCGACGTCCGATGCGATCTACTCATACCTGAAGTCGGGCAAGGACTTCCAGACGCCAATGATGACGTACAACTTTGGCTCGTCGCGTAACGGAACGCTGCCGGATCGCGGTGACGGCTGGTTCAGCTTCGCCCGATGGAATCCCGCCACGAAGGCGTTCGAGCTCACCTTCGACCCGGCGAAGGCTCCGGCCGGCCGCTGAGCGAGGAGAATGCAGGTGCGGGAACTTCAATCACTGATCAACGGCATTGGCCTCGGTGCATTGTATGCGCTCGTCGGCCTCGCAGCGGCTTTCGTTCTGCGAGTCACGAAGATCATGAACTTCGCCGTGGGCGGGATCGTGGTTCTGGCCGGGTTGGCAGCAGCTTCCTTTTCGGGTGTGCCACCGGTTCTCCGGCTCGTGTTGCTGCTGGTGGTCGGGGCGCCGGTCGGTGTCATCGTCCACTTGGTGTCGACACGGTGGCTGGCGGGGCGCCAGAGCCAGAGCCAGGAACACGACCTCGGCGGTGTGCTCGTGACGGTGGCATTGGCGACGGCTTTGCAAGGCCTGGGATATCTGCTGTTTGGCTCCGATTTGCGCTTTGCGAAGCCGGTCGTGTCGGCACACACGTTTTCGCTCGGTGGTGGAATCACGATCACCACCGGCACGTTGCTCCTCGTCGGGGCGGTCGTCCTCGGCGGAGCAGCGAGCTGGCTGGTCCTGGAACGTTCGAGCCTCGGCCGGGCGCTGCGGGCCGTGTCCGACGACGCAGTCACAGCGCGGTTGTCCGGAGTACGGGTTTCGACGATGGCTTTCGTTGCCTACGCGCTGCTCGGAGTGCTGTGCTTCTTTGTCGGCGACATCTCGGCCGAGGTGGTCGGAGTGACACCGGACAACGTCTTTCACATCATCGTCGGCGCGTTGTTCGGGCTCGTCATTGGTGGCGGTGATCGCATCGTCGGGCCCATCGTCGGCGGTCTGATCATCGGGATCGCCGAGGCCGTCGTCAACGGGCGTGGCGGACAGTTCGCGGCGACCGTCGTCGAACTCGGACTGGTACTGGTGATTCTTCTGGTGGCGCCCCGGGGACTGTTCCCGGACCGGACGAGCAGGGTGGTCGGATGAGTGGGACGATCGAAATGAATCGCGCGCTGGAACAACGACGCAACGGATCAGCGCGTCGCGCGTTCGGCGACGAACGGGTGCTGCGCCGAGCGATCCAGATCATGGTCGTCGGCCTGTACTGCTACGGGCTGCTGGCCGGCAGCTACTCGTTCCAGGCAACGCTGACGACGGTCACGTTCACCGCGGCTCTGGCGGTGGCCTATTCCCTGGTGCTTGGCTACCTCGACGTATTCAACTTCTCCCAGCACGCGGTGATCGGCATCTCGGCCTACGGCTTCGCGATCATCGCGACGGCTACCGGGTCGGTATGGCTCGCGTTCGTGGCCGCAGCCGTGGGCGCGGTCGTCGTGCTTGTCGCGATTTCCGCGCTCAGCGTGCGGCTGACCGGGTTTCAGCTGGGACTGCTCACGATCTCGGTTGGGACAGTGTTCCTGACTGCATTGACCACCTTCACGGACTTGACCGGTGGGTCGTCGGGCATCACCGACTTCCCACGCTGGGTGGATTTCTCTGCCCGGCAGACGGGGCCTGCGCTGCTGCTCGCGGTTGGCGTGCTCGTCGGAACCGCGCTGGTGGTACGGCTGTTCATGTCGGGCCGGACCGGTCGGCTTGGAGTCGCAATTGGCGACGACGTCTTCCTCGCCCGGGTGGTCGGGACGAACGTCGTGCTCGTGAGGATCGGCGTCTCGATCGTGAGCGGTCTGCTCACGGCCGTGGGAACGGTCTTCTGGGCGCAGGAGCAGAAAGTCGTCGTGCCGACGACCTACGATCTCCCGCTGCTGATCCAGATCTTCCTCGTCCTGATGGTCGGCGGGCGGCGCAGCATCTGGGGGCCCATCGCGGCGAGCATCGTCGTGGTCGGTGTGCCGGGTTGGATCGGCGGACTCAATGGCAACCTGCTTACGATCCTGTTCGCGTTGCTGGTGATCGTCGTGGTGGTGCGCCGGCCGACCGGATTGTTCCCGGAGCCGCTGCGCGACCGTCGGCGTCGAACACTTCTCCGTCGCCGTAAGGCCGGGCCCGACATCGGGGAGAGGCAGGAGATCGTCGCGATCGAGGCTGACTCGGTGCGGAAGTCGTTCGGCTCGGTCGTGGCGCTCGACGAAGTCTCCGTGAGCTTCGCATCCGGTGAGATCACCGCGATCATCGGCTCCAATGGCTCGGGTAAGACGACCTTGCTGAACTGCTTGAACGGGATCTGGCAGCCGGAGTCGGGGATCGTGGGCCTTCGATGGTCAGACGGCGTGGGGCGACACCTGCGGTGGGGCCGCGTGCACCGGCTCGCCCGGCACGGCCTCGGCCGCAGCTTCCAGGTGCCCCGGCTGGCTGCCGGTTTGAGCGTGCGTGACAACGTCGGGCTGGCGTGCGACGGCTGGGGGAGGCGCGCGGATCCCGCTCGACTCGAAGAGGTCATGCAGCGCTGGAACTTGACCGAGTGGCTCGGTAGGCCGGTCTCGGTACTGCCCCACGGCGTGCGCCGGTGGGTTGAGCTGGCGCGGCTCGAACTCGGCGGGTGCCGGGTGCTCCTGCTGGACGAGCCGGCCGCCGGCCTGACGGACGACGAGGTCGAATCCCTCGTGGAGGCCTTGCGGCGGTGGCGGGCGGAAGGGCGCGCCGTAGTGCTCGTCGAGCACAATCACGAACTGGTGGAGCGCATCGCCGACCGCACGGTGGTGATGGTCGGCGGCCGCGTGGTCGGGATCGGCGACCTCGCTGAGATGCGAGACCGCGGAGACTTGCGTGACGTCATCGGATCCGGGACGAGGAGCTGACCGCCATGTTGCGACGAACGGTCGCGAGTAGCCCGATCCGTGCACTCACCATCGAGCGCGCGGACATCGGGTATGGGCAGATGAAGGTGCTGCGGCGCGTCAATTTCATCGTCGGCGCCGGAGAGTGCGTGGGCGTGCTCGGACCGAACGGCGTGGGCAAGACGACCCTGCTGAGCTGCCTCGCGGGCGTGCTCGGTCCCGGCCCCGGCACCGTGACCGGCGGGTACGAGACCGGCGAAACAGTCGACTTGACTCGGTCGGGACCCGAAGCACGGCGGATGGGAGGGATCTCACTCGTCCCCGAGGGCAGGCGCATCTTCCCCCGACTGACCGTCGAGGAGACGTTGCGCTTCGCCCACGAGGCCCTGAAGCAGCCCCGTGCTCGGGCCGACGAGGAGATTGACGAGGTCTACACGCGATTTCCGAGTCTGGCGAGCCGGCGTCAGGTCGCTGCAGGGATGCTCAGCGGTGGTGAGCAGCAGATGCTCTCGCTGGCCCGCGCGATGGCCGGTGGGCCTTCCGTGTTGTTGGTGGACGAGCCGTTCATGGGCTTGGCGCCGAAGGTGATTGACGAGCTGATCGACTACTTCCGCGAGCTTCGCAGTACGGGGATGACGCTCGTTGTGGCCGACGAAAGCGCCACCTCGGTGGACCAGCTCGATCCGGAGCGGACGGTCGACGTGCGCGACCTGCAGCCGGTGGATGCAGTCGGGGGACCGAGCTGATGACAGGGACTGACAAGGGGCCCGTCGTCGTCACCGGCGCGGCAGGTGGGATCGGGCTGGCCTACGCGCATGCTTTTGCGAAGCAGGGCCGTCTCGTGGCGTTCTGCGACCGCGCCGAAAGGGTTGTCGAGGTCGCCGAGGACGCAGGCGGGCGCGCATCCGGCGCTCTGGGCGTGGTGATGGACGTCGCCGACGAGCTTTCGGTCGACGCGGCGTTCGCGCGCATCGAGGAAGAGTTCGGTATGCCCTCAGTCCTTGTCAACAACGCCGCGTTGTTCGTGGATCTGCCGTTCAGCCGGTGGCAGGACATCGACGTCGAGACCTGGGACCGGGTCATGGCCGTGAACCTGCGTGGTCCGTTTCTGTGTGCCCGTCGCGCGTTGCCGGGAATGGAGCGCCGCGGCGCTGGAAGGATCGTCAACATCAGCTCGACGACCGCGCATGTCGGCGGTCATCAGCGCCTGCACTACGCGGCGTCCAAGGCGGGCGTCATCGGCTTCACTCGTGCGCTCGCACGAGAGGTGGGTGCATTCGGGGTAACCGTCAACGCGGTTGCCCCGGGCAGCACCCAGTCCGAGGGCGTACGCGAGCGCTACCCGCAGGACATGCTCGACCGCGCCGTAGCGGCGCGGGCCATTCCGCGAGCAGCTATTCCCGACGACCTCGTCGGGGCGGTCCTGTTCCTGGCCTCCGACGCGGCATCCTTCATCACCGGGCAAACCATCGTTGTGGACGGGGGCCATGTCTTCCTGTGAGCCGATCGACCCGATCGCTGCGGCAGATGCGGAAACCATTGCTGGCGCTCTCTCTCACCTTCGGGCCGGATTGCGTTCCGGCCGGCGGCACGGGCCGGGAAGCCGGCCCTGCGTCATCGTGGTCGACATGCAGCGCCATTTCATCGACGAGTCGGACCGGGACACCGTGGCAGCGGTCCAGGCCACGGCGGAACTGCTCGGCCACGCGCGCAGGGCCGCGATCCCGGTGTACCTGGTCCAGGTGGTGTTCGACGACGTCGCAGGAGCAGATCCCGCCTGGGCTGCGCGGTTTGACCTACGCGCACTGCTACGGGGTGAACAGGCCACAGAAATCGATACCCGGCTTGGGCCGCACACCGGAGACGTGGTGATCGGGAAGCGCCATGCTTCCGCGTTCGCGGGGACGGATCTCTCCGGGCGGCTGGCCGCAGCAGAGGTCGATACTGTGCTGCTCTGCGGCCTCACCACAAGCGGCTGTGTGCGAGCCACGGCCGTCGATGGCGCAGCGCAGGGGTTGCGGGTGGAAGTTGTGCTGGACTGCGTGGCCGACTCAAGGCCGTTGTCCGGGCCGGTGGCGCTGGCTGACCTGGCCGACCGGTACGCCGACGTGGTCGACCTTGGTGAGGCTCGGGACATGGTGGAATCGCTGGGGTGTGCACTTGGCCGAGCGAGGCGGTGAGCCGGTCTCACAGCTTCGCTGCCGGTTCCGCGGGCGCTGTGGCGCAGCTGGTCTCGCGCTCACGGTGGTCTGAAGCAGCCTCGCATTGAGCGTGCGTCAAGTGAGCTGGCTCGTGGTCAGCACCTTCAGAGCCGCCTCATGGAGTTCGGTCGTCCAGCCGGCGCACGCCCTCAGGCAGGATCGTCACACCGAAGTCCGCCGCAGAGGCGGTTCGCGCGGAGGACTCGACGCAAACGTTCGTGGCCGCTCCGCAGACGACGAGTTTCGTCACTCGCGCGCTGCGTAGCTCGATGTCAGCTCGGTGCCGTAGAACGCGTCGTACCGGTTCTTGTCGACGATCAAATCGTCGTCGCGAGGGCTGAGTTCCTCAAGCACTTCGGCGTCCCCGTTGCCGCGAAGCAGCTCGCCCGAGTCGCGGATCCCGGCGCCGAGCCGTTTGAAATTCGCGCCCGCGTCGACGTACCCCGGCCGGAGGCAGTGCCGGGTGTAGATCACCGGGACGTCGGCGGCGCGTGCGCTGGCAACGGCGTCCGTGCACCCGGTGACGGCCGCGTGCACCCCTTCCACGGGTCTCATCATCGCGGGCACCGAGCCGCGGGGGGTGGCAAAACTCGTTCTGCGAGCAGTGCCTGCCTGAGGGACTCCGATCAGAGTGGGTGGGTCAGTTCTCGAGAGGATCCGGGCGAACCCAACAGCGGGCTTCGGCCGAGTGATATGCCGCCTCGACCAGTGACATTACGTAGTAGCCCTCGGCGAAGGACGGACCCGGGCACTCGGCCGTGTTTCCGCGGACCTGCTGAGCGACGCTGTGGCACATGGCCGCGGTCGCGAAGAAACGCGGGTTTTCCGCCGACTCGATGACCGCGGGCGCGTCTGCCAGCCGGCGAAACGACTCGTGCACGGGGAGTTGCCCGAGTGTGGTGTCCTTGAGACCTGCGAAAAGGAGCCGGGCGTTCTGGGGACCGAGCCGGTCGGCGGTCAAGATCAAGCGTCCGGCCGTTCCGATGGCCTCGATCCCGAATCCTTCCGCAGCCGGTGTACCCCAGGACACATCGAGGCTGGCGTCGGCGCCGCTTTCCATCCTCATCAGCAGAGCGGCGTGGTCTTTCGTGCCGTTGGGCTTGCGCCGCCCGTCGGCGAAGACGAGTTCGGTGATGTTCTGGGACAGTGTCGCGCAGAGTTCAGCGACCGGGCCGAAGAGCCATACCAGGGTGTGCAGGAGGTGGGCGCCGAAGTTCCGCAGCGCGCTGGCCTTGTGCCGGGGTTCGACGATCCACTCGTAGGACCAGTTCGCAGGCGGACTCAGGAGGATGTCGCTGCGGACGTGACCGCGGATGCTGCGCACTTCGCCCACGAGTCCGGTGTCGATCAGGTGCTTGAACTGGCGTGCCGCCGGTTCGTGGCGGTGCAGGCTCTCGACGACCGAGACCCGACCAGTTGCCCTTCCCTCGTCGCGCAAGCTTCTACCCTGTGCCAGATCGAGTGCGAACGGCAGTGGCTGCAGCAAATGCTTACCTGCCCGCAGGATCGAAGGTCCCATCGGTGCCCGGATCGCCGGGCGCACGGTGACGTCGACAAGGTCGATGGTGGCGTCGGCGATCAAGTCTTCGACTCGCCAGTAAGCGGCTGGGATCGACTGCTGAGAGGCGACCTTCTCGGCCGTGTCCCGATGCGCGGTGCACACTGCGACGACGTCGACGCCCGGCGCGGCGCGCCACCCCGCGAGGTGCGCCAGGCCCCAGTTCGCGCCCACGAGCCCGACGCGGACCGGCTGGAGCGGGACATCGTCGCGGTCCTCGGCACGATGGGTCGATTCGGTCTCCGGCGCCGTTGCCACTGGCTGCTCCTCGGGGGAATACGTGCTCATCCACCAGGCACCTTCGGCGTGCGGTTGTGAAGCTGGACGCCCCTGAGGCCTGGGTATGAAGCCCAACTGGGCTGCTCCTATGATTATTTGACGCTAGTAGCGGCTTCGGCGGGCGTCAATGGGCATGTCCAGCGAGCGGGCAGGATGGTGCCCACTGTAGGAAAATTGCCGATGCGCGCTCGATCGAAACAGGCTCTGACCCTGTCGATCCTGCATAGACGAGGCGGCGATCTAGGCCTATGATTCGCCTAATCCCAGGCTCGACGGCCGGGTCGGGTGCAACAAAGCTCCATCTTCGATGACGAAGGGAGTGCTCTGCGATCATGAGCTCGACACCAGGCGCGGAAGCACCTACTGTGACGCCGCAGCGCAACGGCAACTTGCTCAAACTCGGGGTCTTTGCCATGAACTGCAAGGAGGCACGACCCTCACGAAGGTCGACTCTGGCGGATCGTCCCGACCTGGTGGCAGCAGGTGGCGATCGCACAGGCTGCCGACGCATCCGGCTGGGAGCTCATGCTCCTGCTCGCGCGGTGGCGCGACATCGGTGGCGAGACCAACCCAAATTCCGCGCAGTACGAGGTGGTTCCTGGGCTGCCGGGTTCACTGCGGTCACTTCACAGGTCCAGGTCCTTGCCACCGCATACGTGCCGTTGTTCGAGCTACCTACACCACCTCGGCGGCCGTCCCGGTGGTGCTGGTGACCACCTTCCGCGAGAACACCACCGTGCCGCCCTCGTTCACCGCGCACCCGTGAGGGAAGCCTTTGCCGACATCGATCCCGACCCACACCTCTCGCACAGCCACCCGGCCGGTCCTCGTGCTCGTGCCCGCCAACCCCGTGGACGACCCACCAGCAGTTCCATAAACGGCGACCGAGCGCAGATCTCAATCAGCGGCCAGGGCATCCAGAACGACGGGACGGCTACTCCTTGAAAGCCACCCCACGGGGCAAGAACACATCAGCCACACCCTGCCGCCCTGGGCATCCAGAACACTCGTCCTGAACATCAACAACCTTATGGAGGAAATGCATGACGGGACAGGGTCCGCTCGGCGGCCGGGTGGCGATCGTGACCGGGGCAGGGCGTGGCATCGGCCGCGGTGAGGCAATCGCCCTCGCGGCGGCCGGCGCGAAGGTCGTGGTCAACGACCTGGGGGTGGACGCCGATGGTGGGGGTGCGGCATCGGGCCCGGCCGACGAGGTGGTCGACGTCATTCGGGCGCAGGGCGGGGATGCGGTGGCCAGCTACGAGTCCGTTGCCGACTGGGCCGGCGCCGGGCGGGTAGTGGCCAGGGCGGTCGAGGCGTTCGGCCGGCTTGACGTATTGGTCAACAACGCTGCCGTCGTGCGTCAACACAAGATCGAGGACGCGACCGAAGAAGACTTCGACGTGATGGTCGGGGTTAACCTCAAGGGCACGTTCGCGATGTGCCGACACGCCATCCCGGTTCTCCGGCGGCAAGGCGGCGGGCGGATCATCAACACCTCGTCCAACCAGTGGGCAGCTCCGCTGGGCAACGCGGAGTACGCGTTGTCCAAGGGCGGGGTGACGAGCCTGACCTACGCGCTGGCCTGGGAGTTGCAGAACGAGAACATCACGGTGAATGCGGTCGCTCCGTTCGCGTTGACCAGGATGACCGCGGACCAGGCCGAGCGCGACGCAGCGCGCATTGCGGAAGGCGTGATGAGCGAGCGCCGGGCGAAGGCGAAGGAGCCCCGTGCCGAAGCTGGGCTGGTGGCGCCGATCGTCGTGTACTTGGCGAGCGACCACGCCGCGGGTGTGACCGGTCGGGTGTTTCGTGCCGGCGGAGCGAAGATCGGGATGTACAGCCACCCTGTCGAGACGCGGACGATCTTCAGGGAGGAGAACGCCGGTCCCTGGCCGCACGACGAACTCGTCGACCTGCTGCCCCGCACCGTCCTGGTGAGTGACACCAAGGCCCCGCACATCGTGTGAGAGGCATTCCCTGACGTACGCGTGGAGCCCCTGACGTACGCGTGGAGCCCCTGACGCCGGCGGCTCCACGCGTACGCCCACGCGGGGGATGCCGTTCTCTTCGCAGGAACAGTGCGTTCCCCGTGCACCCGCCTTGTATTCTCTGAAGCCTATCATTATATTGATAGGAGCAATCACGGCGAAGTGAAGGTGGTGCAATGGGCATCGGAAGGGTTCGGGTGACCCGCGTGGTTCGACCCGAGCGGGGCCGGCCATGAGTGCGTCCGAGGCGGAGTTCGAGGTCCGCGTGCTCGCTGCTCGCTGGGAAGCGGCCGGAGTCATCTCCCTTGAACTCGCCCGCGCGAACGGTGGGCAGTTGCCTCCGTGGAATCCGGGTGCCCACGTGGAGGTCGTCCTCCCCTCCGGCCGGATTCGCCACTACTCGTTGTGCGGGTCGCGCGAGGAGTCAGACTCCTACACCATCGCTGTGCTCCGGGAGGCGGCCGGGCGAGGGGGCTCGGCCGAGGTCCACGACACCGCGCTCGTGGGCAAGAGCCTAGTGATCCGTGGTCCACGCAACAACTTCCCGCTTCGGCCCGCGTCGGCGTATGTCCTCGTGGCGGGCGGCATCGGCATCACGCCCATGCTCAGCATGGCGCGTGAGCTGACCACGCGAGGCGCGGATTGGCGCATGCACTACGGCGGGCGCTCGCTCGAGTCGATGGCGTACCTGCGCGACCTCGACAAGCTCGCGTGCGCAGCGGACGCGCCCGTCGAAGTCCGCCCGCAGGATGAGGCGGGCGTGCTGCCATTGGACGAGATCGTGAGTGCGGCGCCGGTCGGCGCGGCGATCTACGGTTGCGGGCCGGCGTTGATGCTCGACGCTCTGCGCGCGGCGGTGGCGCGGCTGAGGCCGGAGCTCGAAGTCCACTTCGAACTCTTCAGCGCCGCGACGCCAGACGCGAGCGGGGACTGCGCTCCCGACCACCATGAGCGGCCGTTCACCGTCGTGCTGGCTCATACCGGCAAGGCCGTCGAGGTCGCTGAGGGCAAGACGATCCTCGAAGCCGTGCGCGACGTCGTGCCCGAGGTCCCGTACTCGTGTGAGGAAGGGTTCTGTGGCACCTGCTGCACCAAGGTGATCGGCGGGACCCCCGTTCATCGCGACACCGTGCTCAGTGAAGAAGAGCAGGCAGCCGGCGACACGATGATGATCTGCGTCGGCAGCTGCTCTTCCGCGGAGTTGGTGCTCGACCTGTGACCATGTAGGCATCCGAACAATGGTGAGTCCACTCTGCGCCTCAGTACAGTTTCCTGCTTAGGCCGGCCCACGTGGCCTGTGTGTCGATGGGAGAATTCGATGACCGCTGTTGACCGCGCGGCGTTCCGGGCGCAGGTATCGGGTCGCGAGCCGGTGATGGTGCAGTGGTGTCCCGACGCGCTGACCGCGCGCCTCTGCGAACGGCTGGGTTACGACGGCGGATACCTCGGTGGAGGCGGGCTGGGCTACTCGATGGCCATCTCCGAGGCACTGCTGAGCGTGTCGGATCTCGCGGCGGCGAGCTGGCAGATCCGGCGACGTTCGCAGATTCCGCTGATCGTGGACGGCGGGGTCGGCTTCGGCGATGCGATCCATGTGGCGCGGACAGTGTGGGAGCTCGAAGCGGCCGGTGTTCACGCGATCGAGCTGGAGGACCAGGTCGCGCCCAAGCGGGCGAGTCACCACCGGCATGTCGAGCACCTGGTCCCGATCGAGGAGATGGTGCAGAAGATCCGGTTCGCGACTGAAGCGCGGAGCGATCCGGACCTCCTGCTGATCGCACGGACCGGGGCTGTGCAGAACGAGGACTTCGAGCGGGCGATCAAGCGTCTCATGGCCTACCACGAGGCGGGCGCGGACGTCGTCATGCTGCTTCCGGGGAACGACGAGCAGCTGGCCGCGGCGCCGGCGCGGCTCACGGCGCCAGTCGCCACCCTGACGTCGTTCGACTTGCACACCGCAGACGAGTGGCAAGGACTCGGCTACGCGATTCTGATCGACGCGGTCACAGGACAGACCGCGGCCTTCGCCGCGCTGCGCGAAGCCTATGAGAGGCAGCGCGCGGGCAAGCCCAGTGGCCGGCCGGCCGCGGAGTCGTTCGCGATCTACGAGAGTTTCCAGGATTTCGCAGGATTTGAGGAGCTCTACGACATCGAGCGTGCGACCACGGAACCCGGAACCTGAGGTCACGTAAACGCGGTGATGAGCTTCGCGCTCGGGAAATGCATCACCGCCCTGACGGGTTTCGGGCCTGGAGCGCGCGACCAGTCCAGCAGGACGCTGAAGAGCTTCTCGAGCGTCCCCGGCAGGGCCGACTCGTCCGCCGCGTTCAGCGCCGTGCTGCCGTTCACCTTCCGCATCAGCCAGAACCCATTGATCAATGCCGGGGCGACCGCCGGACGCTCGGTGCCCGGGACGACGTCGAGTACGTGGCGTTCACGTGCTTCTCAATTCCGGCGCGGAGAATCTCTGTCGCCCGCGGGTTGGACGCGGACTGCAGGACGAGCAGGAAAGGGTCGAGGTCGTCCGCGTCCGGCGCGCTGCGGCGGACAAGCGTCGCCGCCGCGTCGCGCGCCAGTGTCGTGGGGTCGCCGCTCAGTTACCGTTCGCTCGGTCAGAGACACCTCCACCACTTCTTCGAAGAGCCCTTCCTTGGAGCCGAAATACTTTCTCAGGTATCAGCACGGTCGAATACGTCGACGAACCTAGCGGGAGGGTGTGCTGGGATCTGTTCTTTCCGGTCTGCGAAGGACCCCGGTAGCCGGCCGCTCTTCGTGCTCGGTCGGCCGGTGGCTCTGCGGGTGGACGTATGGCGAGTCTGGACAGCGCCATGCATTGAGTATAACTATAGGAACATTCTATCTGAGGTGAAACCTTCGCCTTTGGGCTGGGTGCCACGACTGCGTGCTGTCGCGGAGCGGCTCATTCACCCGGGCACAAGGCTTCGAGAGAATTGTGAGGCAACATGACGAGTGCGACGATGACCGACGAGCTGTTCTCCGTCCGGGAGAAGGTTGTCGTGGTCACCGGCGGCGGCCGGGGGTTGGGTGAGATGATCGCCCGGGGCTTCACCGAACGCCACGCCAAGGTCTACATCGTCGGCCGGGACGTGGACACACTGACGAAGACGGCCGAACGTCTGTCCGCCGCGGGGACGTGTATTCCGGTCGCGGCGGATCTGTCCACTGTCGCGGGTATGGACGCCGTCGCCGAGGCGCTGTCCGCAGAGCCGGCTGTCCACGTGCTCGTCAACAACGCGGGTGCCAACATCCGTGGCGAGGTGGGCACCTACCCCGAGTCGGCGTTCGACGACCTCTTCGCTATCAACGTAAAGCCGGTTTTCGGCCTGGTGCAACGGCTTCTGCCGGGCCTGCGCAAGGCGGCGTCGCCCGGGGATCCGGCGCGGGTCGTCAACATCGGCTCGGTGGTGGGACTGAAGCCGTCGGGGCAGGGCTACGCCTACTCGACGACCAAGGCAGCGGTGCATGCACTTACGCGCCACCTCGCCCTCGCTCTCGGCCCGGAGTCGATCACCGTCAACGCCATCGCGCCTGGCCCATTCGAGACCGAGCTGATGGCCGGCCGCATGGACCGCATCGTCAGCCAGCTGTCGATCAGGCGCCCAGGTGTCGACCTCGATCTGATCGGCGCGGTCGTGTTCCTGGCGTCTCGTGCCGGTGCGTTCGTGCACGGCAGCGTGCTGCCGGTCGACGGTGGTCTCGCGATCACGTGATCGGGCGGGTGAGCACCTGCAGGACGAGGCTAGACCCGGCCGTCGAGCGGCCGGGCCTCGGACTCAGCCGGTCAGGGTGTTCTCGAGCCAGTTCATCAGCACGCCCGCGATCTCGCTGCTGTTGTCCTCGAGCATCATCATGTGGCCGTTCCCCTCGATCCCGATGTCGGCGAGGTACAGCGGTTCCGCTGCTGCTCCGGCCGCGGTGAGCCAGTCGACGACCTCGGCGTCGAGCTCTCGCGGGTGGTCGATGTCCTCGGTGCCGGTCACGACCAGGATCCGTTTGCCGACGAAGCCGGAGGTGTCCTCGACCCTGAGCTGCCCACCGCCGATGTTGGTTCGTTCGAACACGACGGTACCGCTGATTCCTTGAAGGGAACGGAAATACTGATCTGCGGCGTCGCGGGGGAAGCGTGTACTTGACCCCACCAGCTTCGCGCTGTGGAATTCCGGCGGGAAGACCAGTGTGCGGTCGAGGTCGAGCACGGTGTGCCCGGATGGCATGGCCACGACCTTGCGGTTGCCCTCGTCGCGCAACAGCCGGCCGAGTTCCGCCTCCATGTTGCCGGGTGACGCGGGCGCGATACCGATCAGCGCCGCGATCGAGCCAGGGTGCTCTTCGACCAGTTTCCAGCCGAACGCGCCGGAGATTGAGTGGGTCAGCACGACCACCGGCTCCCCGATCGCGGCGATTACCTTCCCTAGCCCCGCGACAATCACTCGGCCGGTCAGGTCCTGCGGAGGAACATGGCCGCTTCGTCCGACTCCGGGCCAGTCGACGAGGACGACGCGGTGCCCGCGACGCAGGAAGTCTTCGGCCCAGCCCGGGCGTCTGTCCGGGGTTGTGAGGTAACACGCGCCGGAGTGCACGCCACCGGTGATCATGAGTACCGGTGGGAGTGAGCTGGGTTCGAGCGGCTCGAACACCTCGTAGTAGGTCGACGGCTCGTCGACGAACCCGGAACGGTGCCGGCAGGGGGTGGTCTCGAGCTGACGGCCACCGGTCATGTCTGAGTTCCCTTCGGTTCCGGTACGGCTAGAGCACACGACGGGGGAGCGGGGCGAGTCCCGCGGCCGGTGCGGCGATCTCGGCGAACCAGGCGAGTGCCTCGGTGAAAGCCGTCAGTGAGGGGGCCGGCAAATCGATGATGAAATCCGTGGCTCCGATTGCCGTCCAGCGCGTGACGAGATTGGCCACTCGTTCGGCAGCGGCATCGCTCGGCGCCTCGAACGACGGAGCGGGTTCGCCACGAGGTGCGCGCCCGCCCAGCGGTGCCAGAGGGGCAACGATCCGAAAGTCATCCGACTTCGATTCCCATTCGGGTGTCGAGCGGGCCTTGGCGACGACATCTGTGATGGTCTCGAGCGGCGCACCGAACGGGGCCCAGCCGTCGCCGAGGCGCAATGCCCGTCGCAACCCAACGAGCCGGTTCCCCCCGATCCAGATGGGCGGCCGGGGCAGCTGACTGGGTCGGGGCTCGCACAGAACGTCGTCGAACCGGACGAACTTTCCATGGTAAGTGGCGACCTCGTCCCTCCACAGCGCTTCGATCGCCTTGATGTGATCATCGACGATGGCTCCGCGCTGGTCGAAGTCGACACCCGCGGCGTCGGCTTCGTGCCGACGGCTGCCCACGCCGAATCCGGCGATCAGGCGACCGCCGGAGAGATGGTCCACCGTCGCCAGTTCTTTGGCTGCGATCAAGGGACTGCGCAGATGGGCCTGGTACACGAGGGTCACCAGGCCGATGCGGTCGGTGGTCGCGGCCAGGAACCCCAAGGTCGCGACGGGGTCGTAGAAGCGCGCACGCCCGTACACGCGCAACTCGTCCACTGCCAGTGCGCCATGGTCGCCACACGCGATGAACGCGTAGCCGAGTTCGTCCGCGAGCCGGCCGATCTCGACCAGATCGGCGGGGGTTGCGTGCACTTCCCAGTCCCGCAGGCTGATCGGGTACAGGATCGGCGGGAAGAGCCCAAAGGAGAGCTTCGGGAACCTCTTCGCGGTCGGGCTGGTCTCCGTCTGTGCCCGGATCTCCGGGGTGTCGAGCATCGTCGCTCCCATCTGGCCTGACGGTCCGATGCCGGCGCCGCGCCTGGTGATCCTGGTAGGAAGACGCCGACGATCGCCTTAAGCTCCTATGATTATCCTATAGGGTGAAGCCTGTCCAGAGGGTAGATCGGCGCCGTGGTGCGCAGCCAGTCGGGCACCGATTGCGCATTTTCGTTGTCGGCCTGCGGAAGGGATGACGGTCATGGACAAGCACGTAACGGTGATCATCGGCGTCGGCGGAATGGGGATAGCCATCGCGCGGAGGGTCGGGTCCGGGCGGGCGCTGTTGCTCGGCGACCTCGACACGAAATCCCTCGAAGCCGCGGCGGCCCAGTTGCGCGCTGAAGGCCACGACGTGACTACGCGACCGGTGGACGTCGCCGACGGCGAATCAGTCGCGACGCTCGCGGGCACGGCGACGAACCTCGGACACGTCAGCCAGATCATCCACACGGCTGGGGTCTCGCCGGCCCAGGCGTCCGCAGAGCAGATCCTGCGCGTCGACCTGCTCGGCGTCGCCCAGGTCGTGGACGAGTTCGGCGGAGTCGTCGCGCCCGGAGGGGCGGGAGTCGTGATCGCGAGCATGGCCGGGCACCGGTTGGCCACGATGCCGGTCGAACAGGAGTTGGCCCTCGCCGACACCCCGGCCGCGCACCTGCTCTCGCTCCCGTTCGTCGAGGCCACCCTTTCCTCTGCCCGCTCCGCGTACTGGCTGTCCAAGCGAGGCAACCAGCTGCGGGTGCAGGCCTCGGCGGCACGATGGGGTGAGCGGGGCGCCCGCATCAACTCGATCAGCCCCGGCATGGTGTCCACACCGATGGGACAACAGGAGCTCGACGGGCCGGGCGGTGACCGAATGCGTGCGGCGGTGGCGGAATCGGCCGCCCGGAGATTCGCCACCCCCGACGACATCGCGTCCGCCTGCGCCTTTCTGGTCAGCGCGGAAGCGGGATTCATCACCGGCGCGGACCTGCTGGTCGACGGCGGCGTCACCGCCATCCGGGCGCGCGAAGCCCGCATGGCGATCGCGGGTTGACACCGCTGCGCGCGCCGCGGACGTGCTGTCCTCAGTGGACGTCCGCGGCCGCGCGTGCGGAGTCAGCCCTTGAGCAGGGCCCGAGCCATCACGATTCGCTGGATCTGGTTGGTGCCTTCGTAGATCTGGGTGATCTTGGCGTCGCGCATCATGCGTTCGACCGGGAAGTCGCGGGTGTAGCCGGCGCCGCCGAAGAGCTGGACGGCGTCGGTGGTGACCTCCATAGCGATGTCGGACGCGTAGGTCTTCGCGGCGGACGCCATGAAGCCCGCGCATTTGTCACCGCGTTCGGAAGCCGCGGCGGAGGCGTAGATGAGATGGCGGGCGGCTTCGATTTTCATACCCATGTCGGCGAGCATGAACTGCACGCCCTGGAACTCCGCGATCGTCTTCCCGAACTGGCGACGTTCCCTAACGTACGCCACGGCCGCGTCGAGAGCGCCCTGCGCGATGCCGAGCGCCTGAGCGCCGATGGTGGGGCGGGTGTGGTCCAGTGTCGCGAGCGCGGTCTTCAACCCGGTGCCGGGTTCGCCGATGATGCGGTCGGCGGGGATGGCGCAGTTCTCGAAGTGAATCTCGCGGGTGGGGGAGCCCTTGATGCCGAGTTTGCGTTCCTTCGAGCCGATGGAGAAGCCCGGGTCGTCTTTGTGGACGGCGAACGCGGAGATGCCGTTGGACTTCTTCGCGGCGTCGGGGTCGGTCACGGCCATGACGGTGTACCAGGTGGACTCGCCGGCGTTGGTGATCCAGGCTTTGGTGCCGTCGAGGATCCAGCGGTCGCCGTCGAGTCGAGCGCGGGTGCGCATGGACGCGGTGTCGGAGCCGGCTTCGCGTTCGGACAGGCCGTAGGAGGCCAGCGCACCGGCGGCGATGTCGGGCAGCACTTGCTGTTTGAGATCTTCCGAGGCGGACAGGATGATCGGCTGGGTCCCGAGCTTGTTCACCGCGGGGATCAGGGCCGCGGACGCGTCGACGCGCGCGACCTCTTCGATCACGATGCAGGTGCTGATGGCGTCGGCGCCCTGGCCGCGGTAGGCCTCGCCGACATGTACCGCGTTGAAACTCGACTTGTTCAGTGCCTCGACCGCTTCGGCCGGGAACCGCTCGTGCTCGTCGACCTCCGCCGCGTACGGCCCGATCTCCTTCTCCACCATCGCACGCACGGCGGTGCGCAGCTCCTCGTGCTCCACGGCGAGCTGGTACATCAGGCATCCTTCCTGTAGTCGTAGAACCCGCGACCGGATTTCTTGCCGTACAGCCCGGCGTCGACCATGCGCAGCAGCAGCGGAGGGGCGGCGTAGAGCGGCTCCTTGAACTCCGCGTACATGGAGTCCGCGACAGCCTTGGTCGTGTCGAGCCCGATCAGATCGGTCAGCCGTAGGGGACCCACGCGGTTCCGAAGAAGGCGATGCTGCCGATCACGTCGGTGGGCCAGTGGACGCCGAGGTACACCCGGGTCCGCGCGATCGCCACCACGTAGGTGCCCGCGATGATCCACAGCGTCGCGCGCAGGACCGGCCGGTCGCGCAGCCGTTGCGCCGCGAGCCGGGCGAGCACGCCCGCGGCCAGGATCGCGTCCGAGGTGTGACCCGAAGGGAACGACTGGCCCGACGCGGCGGCGGCCCAGTCGGTCTCGGGCGGTCGCGGCCGCGCGATCAGCGCGGAGAGCCCGAACCGGCACAACACGCCCAACCCGACGACCCCGGTGACCATAGCGGCGCGCGCCAGTCGCGGACCGAGCGAGCCTTGCGTCAGCGCGATCGCGGCGAGGAACACCGCCGGCACGGCGAACGCCGAGGACGCCGTGCTCGTCAGGGTCGCAGCGAACGAGACCACCGCGACGGAGCGGTGGCCGGTCACCCACGCGTGCAAGCCCAGGTCGAATCCCTTCGTCCAGAGCAGGATCCCGGTCGCCGAGACCGTCAGCAGCAGAAAAACCAGTGTCGCGACCTCGGCGACGGCGGCCGGGGCGAGCACCCGGCCGCCGGTCTCCGGTTCCGCGGTTCCGTGCACGGCTCGACTGTAGGTTCCCCACGACTAACGGGAGGTTCGAGCGAGGTCAATGACTTCGCAAGCGGATTTAACCGGTCGCTAACCGTACGCTGACGGTCTGCTCAGCCACGCGCCGGTAGTTTGCGGTGGAAGAGACCCGGAGGCGCGAGTGCACGTCGTGATCGTCGATGACGAAGCCGCGCTGCGGGACTCGCTGTCGCGGACCCTGCGGTTCGAGGGCTACACGGTGTCGGTCGCGTCGGACGGGGCGCGCGGGCTGGAGCTGGTCAGGTCGCAGCGGCCGGACGGGGTGATCCTCGACGTGACCATGCCGG
The DNA here is from genome assembly GCF_040682095.1 of Amycolatopsis sp. NPDC051372. Classification (NCBI taxonomy): domain Bacteria; kingdom Bacillati; phylum Actinomycetota; class Actinomycetes; order Pseudonocardiales; family Pseudonocardiaceae; genus Amycolatopsis; species Amycolatopsis sp. NPDC051372. Next base: position 24,307 of record NZ_JBFBAF010000016.1, on the reverse strand, counting down.
TCCTGGGCGGCATCGACAGCTGCCGGCTGCTGCGGGCCGAAGGAAACCACGTCCCGATCCTCATGCTCACGGCCCGCACTGGCGTGGACGACCGTGTGGCCGGCCTCGATGCCGGTGCCGACGACTACCTGGTCAAGCCGTTCGCGTTGCAGGAGTTGCTCGCCCGGGTCCGGGCCCTGCTGCGCCGCACGGACTACGCCGCCGCCGCGACGGAGCTCCCGCCCCCGCTGGCGTTCGCCGATCTGGTGCTGGACTCCTCGACCCGGGAGGTCACCCGTGGATCGCGGCCGCTTCGCCTCACGCGCACCGAGTTCTCGTTGCTGGAGACGTTCCTGCGCAACCCGCGCCACGTGCTGACCCGCGCGGTGATGTTCGAACAGGTGTGGGGGTACGACTTCGGTGCGGCGTCCAACGGCCTCGACGTCTACGTCGGTTCGCTGCGCCGCAAGCTCGAGGCCGGGGGAGAGCCGCGGCTGCTGCACACGGTGCGCGGCGTCGGCTACGTGTTGCGTGAGGACCCGTTGTGAAACGGCGGTTCCCGGACCTGACGTTGCGGGCCCGGCTGACCGTGCTCGTGGTGGCGGCGGTCGCGGTGGCCGTGGTCGCCGTCTCGCTCACCTCGTGGCTGGTGACGCAGGCGAGCCTGTACCGGCAGTTCGACGCGCAGTTGCAGGCCTACGCCCAGGTGGCCGCGAAATCCGCGTCGCCGGCCGACGCGCTGGCTACCTTGCGCGCGGCCGACCGTGACGGGCGCAGCGCGGACCCGGGTCACGGCGTCGGCCTCACCGTCCAGTTCCTCGACGCAGCGGGCGCGCCGACCGGGGCCGCCGGGGAGGTGAGCGCCTTTCCGGTCGGTGCGCAGGCGCGGCAGGTCGCGGCCGGGGTGATCTCGGTCGGCTCCGAGGTCGACAGGATCGGGTCGGACCGCTACCGCGTCTGGATCGCCGCGCGTCCGGCCGGCGGTGCGGTGCAGGTCGCCCGCGATTCGGAGGGGGTCGAGCACACTCTGGCCGACCTCGGGCTGTGGGAACTGCTGGTCGGTCTCGCCGGTGTCCTGGTCGCCGCGCTCATCGGCCGCGCGGTGGCGAAAACGGCGTTGCGTCCGGTCGACACGTTGACCGCGGCGGCCGGCGAGGTCGCGCGGACCCAGGCGCTGGCGGCCGAGATCACCGTGAAGGGCCGGGGTGAGCTGGCGAAGCTGGCCGAGTCGTTCAACGAGATGCTCGCCGCGCTGGCCACTTCGCGCGACGATCAGCGCCGCCTGGTCGAGGACGCCGGCCACGAGCTGCGCACGCCGCTGGCCAGCCTGCGCAACAACATCGAGCTGCTCATCCACGCGCAGACCCGGTCCGGGCTGCCGTCGGACGACCACGCTCGCCTGCTGGCCGACCTTGATACTCAGTCCGCCGAGCTCACCGACCTGGTCGGCGAGCTGGTCGAACTGGCGACGGGAGACCGTTCACCCGAAGACGTGGAAGACGTCGAGCTCGCCGACGTCGTGCGTACCGCGGTGGACCGGGCGCGGCCGCGAGCGACCGGGATCCGGTTCGCCCTGTCGGCCGAAGCCGCCGTGGTCCGGGGCGGGCCGGCCGCGCTCGAGCGCGCGGTGCTGAACATCCTGGGCAACGCCGCCAAGTGGAGCCCTGCCGGCGGCACCGTGACCGTCACCCTCACCGCCGAGCCGGGCGAGGCGCACCTGGTGGTGACCGACGAGGGCCCGGGCATCCCCGACACCGATCTGCCGCACGTGTTCGAACGCTTCTACCGGGCCGCGTCCGCCCGGGCACTGCCCGGCTCCGGGCTCGGGCTGGCCATCGTGCAGCAGGTCGTCCTGCAGCACCACGGACGGGTCACCGCGTCCAACGGCGACCGCGGCGGGGCTCGCTTCGAGCTGACCCTGCCATGCGCAGCACCCGTCCGCGGTTCTTAACCAAACCGGGCTCGATCTTCATCGTTTCCTCATTCAAGCTCACGATCGTGGGCCGAGTGACGACCACTTCGCCTCGGCCCGCTCGGATCAGCCCGATCGCGTGGACCGCGATCGGGCTGTGGACGGCGGCGTTGGCCCTGGTGGGCGGGCTGACCATCGGGTTCGCGGACCGCGTCGACCCGTTCCGTGACCCGGTGAGCGACTACGCGCTGCACCGCTGGGGCCGGGCCCTATTCACGATCGCGGTGCTGCTCGTGCTCGCCGGCGGGATCGCCCTCGTCGTGGCGGCCCATCTGGCGGGGCTGCCCCGCGACCGCGCCGTGTCCGTCCTCTTCGGACTGTGGGTGGCCGGGCTGTTCCTCGTCCTGCTTTTCCAAGAAAACCCCAGCACCACCGTCGTCACGGTGCACGGCGAAATCCATCGCTTCGGCGGCGCCGTGCTGTTCGCGTGCCTTCCGCTGGCCTGCCGGGCGCTGGTGCGGCTCCTGCGCGCTGACCCCCGATGGTCACGCCACGCGCAGCGGGTCCGCTCGTGCGGCCGGCTCGCCTTCGCCACCGCGGCGGCGTTCGGGATCGCACAGTTCGTCTCTGAGCTGCCCCAGGGACTGCTCGAACGAGGCGCGCTCGCCGGGGAGCTCGGCACCCTGGTGACCATCGCGCTCGTGGTGCGGACGGCGGCTCGATGACCCTCCTCGCCGTCGCCTTCGCCCTGCTCGGTGCCTGCTTCTTCGCCGGATCTGTTGCCTTGCAGCACAACGCCGTCCAGACTCGGAGCAGCGGCACGGGCCGGGTCAAGCTCGCGTGGCTGGCCCGGTCGCGGACGTGGCAGGCCGGGGTCCTCCTCGGAGTCACCGGCACCGCGCTACACCTGACCGCGCTGTCGCTCGCGCCCCTGGCCATCGTGCAGCCGCTCGGCGTACTCAGCCTCGTGCTGACCGTGCTCGCCGGGCACGGCGCGGTGACCTCACGCCGGATCCGCGTCGCCGCCGCGGTCGTGTGCGTCGCCGTCGCCGGGTTCGTGCTCACCTCGGCGTCCGCGCCGGCCCCGCACGCGCACATCACCACGAGCGCCGTTGTGCTCGCCGTGCTGGCCGGCCCGGCCGTGGCCGCGGCGGGGCTCGCCTGCAGGGGCCGCGCGCGCTGCCTCGGGCGCGCAGCCGCCGCGGCCGTGCTGTTCGGACTCAGCGCCGCGGTGATGCGGGCGGCCGCGCTCAGCCTGCCCCACCCGCTGACCGCGGCGGGATTCGCGCTCGCGGGCGGTGCGCTGATCGCCGGTGGCGGCTGGCTGCTCCAGCAAGCCCACGCCGCCGGGCCCACCGCCGTCGTGGTCGCCGCCACGACGGTGCTCGACCCCCTCACCGCCGTCGGCGCCGACCAGCTGCTCTACGGCGAAGCACCTCACCTCGTCCCGGCACTCGTCGCCGCACGCCTGGTCCTGGCGCTGGCCGCCGTGCTCGGCGTGCTCGTGCTGGCCGGTTCCCTCAGCGGTCCCTCCGAACATGACCTCTCCGAACATGACCTCTCCGAACACGGTCCTTCCGAAGACGACAAGGAATCTCAGATGCCCGACTCGCGCTCCGCCTCAGGTTTCCGGATCCTGCTCGGCGCCGACACGTTCCCGCCCGACATCAACGGAGCGGCCCACTTCACCGCCCGCCTCGCCCACGGCTTGGCCGGCCTCGGCCACGAGGTACACGTGCTGCGGCCCCAGCCCCGCAGCGACGACTCGGACCACGGCCGACTCACCGTGCACGACGCGCGCGCCTTCGGGACGCCCTTCCACCCGACGTTCCGGGTCAGCACTCCCGGGGGTGCTCGCCGAGCCGCGGAGCAGGTGATGGATCGGGTCCGGCCCGACGTCGTCCACGTCCAATCCCACTTCTCCGTCGGGCGCGCCCTGCTGGCCGCCGCGCACCGCCGAGGCATACCGACCGTCGCGACCAACCACTTCATGCCCGAGAACCTTCTCGGCTACCTCCGGCTGCCGCAGTCGGTCCGGCGCGTGCTGATCCGCGTCGGCTGGCGCGACCTGGTTCGCGTGTATCGCACGGTCGGGACCGTCACGACGCCGACGCCGCGGGCCGCCGATCTGCTGGCGCGCAACGGACTCGAACGCCCCGTCAGCGTCATCTCGTGCGGGATCGATCTCGCCCACTACCTCGAGCGGGCCACGCCGGCGACGGGTGACGTCGCGGTCCTGTTCGTCGGCCGCCTCGACGCGGAGAAGAACGTCGACGAGCTCATCCGCGCCGTCGCCCGCGTGCCGCGGCTTCGCGCCGAGATCGTCGGCGACGGCTCTTGCCGCCCCGCGCTCACGAACCTCGCCGCGCAACTCGGTGTGGCCGACCGCGTGTGCTTCCACGGCTTCGTCCCCGACGCCGACCTGGTCCGCATCTACGCGTGCTGCCAGATCTTCTGCATGCCGGGCACTGCGGAACTGCAGAGCATCGCCACCATGGAAGCCATGGCCGCCGGCCTGCCCATCGTCGCGGCCGATGCGATGGCGCTGCCGCACCTCGTGCGCCCCGGCGTCAACGGCCACCTCTACCCACCCGGCGACATCGACGCCCTCGCCATCCGCCTCGACGAGCTGGCCGTCGCCCCAGGCGTCCGCGCGTCGATGGGCGCGGCCAGCCGTGCCCTGGTGGCACGGCACGACCTCGCCGACACCCTCGAGAGCTTCGTCTCCGTGTACCGCCACGCATGCGGAGTGGCGCAACCGGCGGAGACCGAGCTGCGCCAACCGTCTGTTGCGCAAAGCTCGTGACCACCGCCTGACCGATGTGACCAACGAGGCTGAATTCGAAGCTGCCGGGCTCGTCGAGACGTGGGCCGAGGCCGTCCTGCGGCAGGCCGAGCGCGACAACAGCGCTTGGGCTGATCTGAATCAGGCATGGGACCGCTTCGACCGCGCCGACGGTTGGAGTTCCGCGGGGGACGAACGATCGAAGGCATTCCGGCAGCTGTGGGCCGAAACTCATCTGCTTGTCTGGTCGGCTCGCCAGCTCGAATCCTGGGTTGCGCGGTTGGCGACGGAACGGGGCGAACCCGTGCCGACCGAGGACCCCTGGCTGAAAACTCTTCGAGACGCCTTGGAGCACCTCAACGAGGCCGAGGTCCGCGACGGGCACGCTGTTGCCGGGCAGGAAGCTGTTGACACCGTGGCGGCCGGGCGACGATGGCGCGGGCGCCGTGGCGTGCGTTGCTCGCGCTGCCCGGACGTTCCCTCGGGACCTCACTCGTAGACGATGGTCGGCTCTTCGGCCTCGTCGAGCCAGCACGGCTCGACCAGGCGGCGCGCGATGCGCTGGAGAAGATCGAGAGTGAGCGCCTCGACCAGGCTGCCGAGACCTGGATCGACGCACAGCCTGACTGATCGAGCTGGACCGCGACCGTCGATGAGCTGCGTGAACGGACCAGTCGAGACGCCGCTCCCGTGGATCATCGAATTCGGCCAGGGCACAGCAAAATCGCGGCCAATTCGGCTGCCGCGGGCTTCGGGCCCGGGCAGTCTCGAACCATGGCTGTTCCTGATTCGGCCCGTTCGGCACTCTCCCCGGTGGCACGTTTTCTTCGTCTGGTGCGCCCGGCCGTGCGGCGGCGGCCTTCGGTGCGGATCTGGGACCGGATCGAGGCGGTGCTGATCCTGGTGTTGAGCGCGGCGCTCTTCGGGTCGGTGCCGGTCTGCTTCGGGCTCGCTTCGTCGGTCTTCGCCGAGGATCGGGCGACGGATGCGCGGGCCGGGGTGCGCTACCAGGTCACGGCGAAGGTGTTCCCGGGCTCGGCTGCCCTGCAGACGGCCGGCAGCGAGGGCTTGCTCGGCACGCGCCGCGTCCGCGCAACGTGGACCGCGCCCGACGGGGCGGCCCGCGGAGGCGATCTCACGGTCGAGCTGAGCCCCGCTGGACCGCATGTGGTGAAGATCTGGGTTGACCGCCGGGGAGTGCAGCAGGCGGCGCCGCGGACCACCGCCGACCTGCTGTTCGGCGCGCTCATGTACGGCGTCGCGCTCGAGTTCTGCGTGGTCGTGGCGGTCGCGCTCGGGTACGCGACTGCGCGATGGTGGCTCGACCGTCTCCGCGCCCGGGGCTGGGACCGCGAGTGGCGGCGGCTCACCGGCGTCGGGAGGGACGCCTGATCACTCCGTAAAACGACAATGGTGTAGAAATACTACATTCCTGTCGAATATCTGGACTACCGCGGAAGGCGGTCTGCTGCATGAATCCGTTGAGCGCGACGTCGTGGCTCTCGAGCCTCGGCACGGCGGGGGTGTTTCTCGTCCTGTTCGCCGAAACCGGCCTGCTGATCGGGTTCTTCCTGCCCGGTGACTCACTGCTGTTCACTGCCGGGCTGTTCTGCACCACCAATGCCACGGCCACCGTCCACCTGTCCCTGCCGCTGGTGCTGGTGGCCGCGGTCGCCGGTGCGCTGCTCGGGGCGCAGACCGGGTTCGTGCTGGGTCGCCGCGGGGGACGGGCGCTGCTGGCGCGCACGAGCAACGCGCACCTGCACCGCGGGATGACCAGAGCCGAAGAGCTCTTCACCCGCTATGGCCACGCGAAAGCGATCGTGCTGGCCCGGTTCATCCCGGTCGTGCGCACCGTGCTGAACCCGCTCGCGGGCATCCTTGACGTCCCCACGCGCACGTTCACCTTGTGGCAGGTCCTCGGCGGGCTATTGTGGTCGGTCGGCGTCACGGTCGCCGGGTACCTTCTCGGTGCCAGTGTTCCCGGGATCGACCAGTACCTGCTGCCGATCATCGCGCTCGTGGTTATCGTCTCGCTGATCCCGCTGGCGCTCGAAGTGCTCCGGAGCCGCAAGCAGCGCCGCGGAGCCGGCTCCTGATGTTCCCGCCCCTCAGTACCTTCAGCACTGTCAGTAAAGGAAAAACGCGTTGAGCGCGATCGACCTTGGCCAGTCCGTGATCCTCGGGATCGTGGAAGGCCTGACCGAATTCCTGCCCGTGTCGTCGACCGGGCACCTAAAGATCGCCGAGGGGCTGCTCGGCATCCCGGTCGACGACCAGTCCGTGGTCGGATTCACCGCGGTGATCCAGGTCGGTGCCATCGCCGCGGTGCTGGTGTACTTCTTCCGCGACATCGTGCGGTTCGCCGCGGCGTGGGGCCGCGGGCTGGTCAACCCGCGGGCGCGCCAGGAGCACGACTACAAGTTCGCGTGGTGGGTCATCCTCGCGACAATGCCGATCGTCGTCGCGGGCCTGCTGTTCCAGTCGCTGGTGAAGGGGCCGCTCGCGTCGTTGTGGGTCGTCGCGATCTCGCTCATCGTCGGCAGCGGGATCATGGGGGCCGCGGATCGGTTCGGGACCGGCAAACGCGGTGAGGCCGAGTCCACCTTCGCCGACGCGATGCTGGTCGGCTCGTCGCAGATCCTCGCACTGCTCTTCCCTGGGTTTTCGCGCTCCGGCGCCACGATCTCGACCGGCCTGCTCCGCGGCCTGGACCGGGTCACCGCCACGCGGTTGTCGTTTTTCCTGTCGATCCCGGCGTTGACCGGAGCCGGGCTCTACGAGCTGAAGGACGCGCTCGGCGGCGGCGTCGACGTGCTGCCGCTCGTGGTCGGGACGGTCGTGTCGTTCGTCGTGGCGTACGCGGCGATCGCGTGGCTGCTCAAGTTCGTCGCGGCGCACACCTTCACGGCGTTCGTGATCTACCGCGTTGTCGTGGGGGTCGCGCTGCTGGCCGCGTTGGCGTCGGGCGTGTTGTCGGCCTAAGCGGAGTCGGACCGTGCGAAGCCCTCTGCGGCGAGCGCTTCGCGTGCGGCGGCGACGATGCTTTCGCCGTGGGCGAGCAGGTCGTTGAGGCTCCGCTCGCGCATGAGCGGAGCATCGCGAAGATCCCCGTCAGGCAACAGCTCGGCAACCCGCTGCACTGTATTCACCGCGTGCCACGCGGCCAGCGTCAACGGGCCAGGCGGTGGAGCGTCGTCGGCCGGCATCGACGGTCGGAGTTGCGCGGCGAGCCGGCCGGTCAGCTCGGACAGGCGCGCCGCGCGCGGCAGCTGGAGTTCGGGCATGGGCTCGTCTCCGTTGTGGCAGCGGGAAACCAGGTAGTGGCGGCAGTGTGACACGAGGCGGGTCAACCTCCGGCAAAATGTCTTACCATCCGTTTACCTATGTGGCCGGCGTTTGGCCGCACGAAGACGTTCCTGCCGCAAGGCGTCGATCTCGGGCAGGGGCAGCGCGGAGCGCGTCACGCCGAGAGCCCACGCCAGTAGCAGGTCGGCCAGTGCGGGGTTTCGGGCGAGGACCGGGCCGTGCAGGTAGGTGGCCAGGACACGGCCGGTGAGCGCGCCCTCTGTGCCGTCCCCGTTGCCGATGCCGGTCTGGACAGGGCCGAGCGCGCTGCTGCCGTTGCCGATCTGCGTGCGGCCGAGGTGGTTCTCGAAACCGGTAAGGGGTTCGGTGCCGAGCCGATCGGCGACGTCGACGACGACCTCGCCGACCGCGCGCTTGCTACCTGGAGCGGTGACTGCGTCGAGCAGGCCGAGCCCGGAGTGGGTCACACCGTCGGAGGTGGTGAACTTCGTGCCCAGTACTTGGAAGCCCGCGCACACCCCGAACACGACCGCGCCACGGGCCGCCGCGTGCTGCAATCCGGGATGGGTGCGGAGGTGGTGGACGGCGAGGGCTTGCGCGTCGTCTTCGCCGCCACCCAGCAGGTACAGATCGAGGGAGGACGGGACGGCGTCGCCGTGCCGGATGTCCACGACGGTGGCGGCGGTGCCGCGCCACTGCAGCCGGCGCTGGAGGACCTGGCCGTTGCCGCCATCGCTGTAGGTGCCCAGGATGTCGGGCAGCACCAGGCCGATGCCCAGCGTGGAGTCAGCCATCGCCGAGCTTCCGGTGCGCGTCGCGGAACGCCGTGTAGTTCGCGACGAGCTCGACGGGACCAGGTGGCAGGGCGCTGACCGCGGTGAGTGGCCGTCGGCACAGGGTGTGCTGCACGTCGGCGTAGGTCAGGCGCACCGCGACGTCGGTCGCCCGCTCGCCGGCGGCGACGACGTGGCGCCCGCGCAGCTGCTCGAAGGGCACGTCCCACAGCCACGACGTGTCGCGTCCGTCGGCCTGGCCGCTGTTGACCGCGATCACCACGGAAGCCCACGGATCGATCAGCGGCAGTGTTTCGCGCCAGCCCGCGGGGTTTTTCGCCAGCAGGAGCCGCACGGCGTGTCCGCTCACGTCGGCGCGGCGGTAGCGGCCGGCGACGTCGTCGATCGTGCGCAGCCGAACCGCGGCGACGTTCGGCGACACGCCGAAGTGCTCGGCAGTGGCGACCGCGACGGCGGCGTTGGCGGCGTTCGCCCGGCCAGGCAACCGGAGGTCGAGCGTGACGCTCGTGCCCCGCGCGTTTTCCAAGGTGTTGCCGTGCAGAGTCCACAGTGGATCAGGCCGGGTCAGGCCGCACGTGCAGCACCATCCGCTCGGGGTGTGGAGGACGGCTTGGCCACAGCGAGCGCAGGTCACCGCGTCGGCGTGCCAGTCCTGTCCCGCTCCGACCCAGAGCGGCCGCGTGGAGGCGAGCGTGGCCGAGGTGACGAGCGGGTCGTCGCAGTTAGCGATCACCGTCGTGCCCGGCAGGGCGGCGACGAGCGCCCGCAGTTCCCGCTCGAGCGTGCGCACCTCGCCGACCCGGTCGAGCTGGTCCCGGCTGAGGTTGAGCAGGATCAGGCACGCCGGGCGTACTTGCGCGGCGACGGCCGGGGCGTAGTTCTCGTCGATTTCGAGCACCGCGATAGGCGCGTGAGGTTTCGCCACCAGGGCGGCGGTGACCCCGTCGGGCATGTTCGCCCCGTTGCCGTTTCGGGCCACCTCGCCGAGCGTCTCGAGAATGCGGCTGAGCATCAGCGCGGTGGTGGTCTTGCCGTTGGTGCCGGTCACCAGCACCACCGTGCGGTCGCGGGCAAGGTTCCGCAATGCGTCAGGGTCCAGCCGCAGCGCGACGCGCCCGCCGATGATGCCGCCCGACCCCAACCGCAGAAGACGGGAGACCGCCGCGGTAGACCGGGCGGCGGCGACCGCAAGCCGGGTACGCGCCGGCAGCCGCCCCGGACCCGGGGACACCCGGGCTCGCGCGGTGAGAGTGGCTGGTGGACTCGGGCTCTCCACGGGAACTCCTTCACACGGTGGACGAATCGCGGCCACCTTCGTCGCAGTGTCCTGTGAGGACGCTGAGCGCGCCCACAAGCCGACGGTAGGCCGAGGCAGCCCAGGGAACGGTTCGAGCAGGGTTAACCGATTGCTGTCTTATATTTTCACGGTGGACACGGCTAATGGGACGCAAGAACTTTTTTGCCCGCGTCTTACCCGGACCCTGGTTGGCTGAGATTTGCCGAATCACTGAGGGGGCCGCCGTCTATATGGGCCGAGGGCGTGCCGAACTACTTCGTGGGCGGGCAACACCCAGCAGAACCTCGTCACGCAGTTCGAAGCGGTGCAAGGCGGCCTCGCCGGTGAACCCCTGGCCGACTACCTGCGCCCCCTTCGGCGGCGGCTACTTCTTCACCCTGCCCGGCGCGCGGGACGACCACGACTGGTACGGCAGTGGACTGCTCTCCTGAGTCGTCAGCACCCCTCGGTAGAGCGCGAGCAATCCGTGGGTCGCGGTGTCCCAGCCGGACTCGGCGGCGTGGCGGCGGGCCTCGGCGCGATGGTCGTCGTTGAGGAGCGCACGGGCGCAGGCGGGCAGATCGACGGGCCGCTCGACGGGGAAGAACCGCGCGGCGGTGGTGCCGAAGAGCGTGGTGCGGGCGGCCGGGCTATCGGCGGCGAGGACGGGCAGCCCGCTGGCGAGGGCTTCCACGAGGACGAGGCCGAGGGTGTCGGTGGTGGAGGGAAAGACGAACAAGTCGGCGGAACGGTAAGCCTCGGCGAGTGCGTCGCCGTGGAGCATGCCGGTGAACACGGTGTCCGGCGGCAGGGTGCGCTCGAGCTGAGCCCGGGCCGGGCCGTCGCCGACGAGCACGAGCCGGAAGCCGCCGGCCGGCGTGGCGAGCGGGGCGAGACGCTCCAGGCCCTTTTCGGCGGCCAGACGGCCCACGTAGAGCGCGACGGGCCGACCCGCACGCCGAGGGCCGGGGGCGGGGTGGAACCGCCGGAGGTCGACGCCGCGGGGCCAGAGGCGCACATCGGTGATGCCATGGCCGGCGAGGTCGTCGACGGACGCGGTGGAGGTAGCGAGGTTGAGGTGCGCACGGCCGTGCAGGGCGCGCAGCAGGGACCAGATCAGCGGTACGGCGGCGCCGAGCTGGTAGTGACGGGCGTAGCGGGCGATATCGGTGTGGTACGAAGCCACGATCCGCCGGTGCTGCCGGCGCGCGGCGAGCAGCCCGGCCGCGCCGAGCAGCACGGGGTTCACCAGGTGGACCACGTCGGGGTCGAACTCACGCAGGTAGCGGCCGACGCGGGGAAGCGGCAGGCCCCACCGCTTGCCCCCGTAGAGGAACGTCGCGCCGACCGTCGGCACGGTGCGCACCGTCGCACCGGTCAGTGTCGAGCCGGGACCCTCCGGCGCGATCACCAGCACGTCATGACCGGCCGCGTGCAGCTCGCGCACCGTGGCCACCAGCCTTGTCACGATGCCGTCGACGGAGGGCAGCCACGTCTCGGTCACCAAGGCCACGCGCATCCCGGACCTACCGGTTCCGCGGGACGGATCCGGAGCCGGTCGCGGCGAGACAACCGACGAGCGCGGCGATCACGAGCAGCAGCACGAGACTGACGGGTCCGGTTCCCAGGCCCACCCCGCCTCGGTCAGGCCCGACACCGAACCAGTCCGCAAAGGAGGCACCCAGCGGCCGCGTGAGGATGTACGCCGCCCAGAACGTGCCGACACGGCTCACGCCGGGGAACCGGGTCGCGATCGCAGGGAGGGCGATGACCACGGCGAACCCGATCCCGGAGCCGAGATACCCAAGGTGCAATGTCGTCGCGGTCAGATCGCCCACGGCGGTGCCCAGCGCGAAGGTCGTGCCGACGGCGAGCCAGTAGAAGAACTCGCGGCGCGGCGTGCGGATCTCGTGGATCGACAGCGTCTTCTCGAACCGGTGCCACAGCAGGAAAACCGCGCCTAGCGCGACCGCGAAGACCGCCGTCGACACCGCGTATTGCACGCCCAGGCCCACGTGGGCGACGTCGGCCGCCATGGTCCCGAACACGCTGACCAGCAGCACGGTCGTCCAGTACAGCGCCGGACGATAGGAACGCGCGCGAAACTGCGCGACGAGGGACACGGCCAACGCCAGGCCGGCCAGCGCCACCGCGATCACCGGGTTGATCAGGTGCGCGAGGAAGTCGCTCGTCGTCTCCCCGACACCGGTCGTGAGTACCTTGATGATCCAGAAGAGGGCCGTGACCGCCGGGACCTTCGAGGCTCCGCGCTCGCGGGTGTGGCGCGCACCGTCGCTCAGTTCCGCTGCCGTCATGGGGAAATTCTCGCATTCCCCAACGCCGGCGGTGCGATCGGAATGAATGTTCCGGCGGTGTCCCGGTTGCTTGTTTTGCCGGTATTCTTCTTGCCATTGAATGGCAGTCCGTAAACCTCGCGCTAACCTTCGGCGCTGTACTGTGCAGCGTCATTCCTATTGGTGTGTCAGGAAGCTCAGTTCACTCGATGTTCTTCCTCAGGTTTCCAGGAATCCGTTTCGGAAGCCTGGAATACCCCGTGCGCCGCCGACTTCGGCCGCGCAACACCAGGAGGAAGATTCGTGTCGAGAAACCGCACACCGTTGTTCGCCCTTCTCGCAGCCGCGGGATTGTTCGCCACCGCCGCGCCCGCGGCGGTGGCGCAGCCGGGGCAGTCGGGTCAGCAGCACGTCCTGCTCGTCTCGGTCGACGGCATGCACCAGTCGGACCTCGTCTGGTACACCGCGACCCATCCGCATTCGGAGCTGGCGAACCTGCTCGCGCACGGCACGCAGTACACGCACGCGAGCACCCCGGTTCCCTCGGACTCGTTTCCCGGCATGGTCGGCCAGCTCACCGGCGGCAACCGCGCGACCACCGGCGTGTACTACGACGCCACCTACAACCACGCCCTGCTGCCGGCCGGCACCACCCAGTGCGCCGGGGCGAAGCCGGGCGCGGTGGTCGACTACACCGAAGACCTCGACCGCGACAAGAACGCCCTTGACGCCGGGCAGGGCGTGGGCGGCCTGCCTGACGGCGTGCTGGCGATGACCGGGGACCCGCGCACGCTCATCGACCCGGCGAAACTGCCGGTCGACCCGCAGACGTGCCAACCCGTGTACCCGCACCAGTACCTGCGGGTCAACACGGTGTTCGAGGTGGCCCGCCAGGCGGGGGTGCGCACCGCGTGGTCGGACAAGCACCCCGCCTACGAACTGCTCAACGGCCCGTCCGGCACCGGCATCCAGGACCTGTTCACGCCCGAGATCAACAGCCAGGTGCCCGGCGCACCGTCCGGATCGGACTGGACCACCGACAACGCCGCGACCCAGCGCTACGACGCCTACAAGGCCCGCGCGGTGCTCAACGAGATCGACGGCTACGACCACAGCCGCACCACGAAGGTCGGCACTCCCGCGGTGTTCGGCCTCAACTTCCAGTCGGTGTCCACCGCGCAGAAGCTCCCGGTCTCCGGCGGCCAAGCGGGCGGCTATCTCTCCGGTGGCGCCCCTGGGCCCGTCGTGCGCTCGGCGCTCGACTTCGTCGACCGGCAGCTCGGCGCGTTCGCCGCCGAGCTCAAGCGGCGCGGCATTGACCGGAGCACCACCATCGTCCTGTCCGCCAAGCACGGCCAGTCGCCGATCGACCCGAACGCGCTGACCCGCATCGACGACGATGCCCTGCTCGACGGGCTCAACGCCGCCTGGCGCGCCGCGCACCCGGGGGCGGCCGACCTCGTGGCCCAGTCGACCGACGACGACGCGATGCTGCTGTGGCTCACCAACCGATCGGCCGCGGCCACGACGTTCGCGAAGAACTACCTCCTGGCCCAGTCCGGCACGGGCAACGGGGCCACCGGCGCGGTGAAACCGTTTGTCCACTCCGGACTGGCGACCGTCCACGCGGGAGCCGACGCCGCTCGCTACTTCGGCGTGCGCCCCGGCGACGACCGGGTGCCCGACCTCGTCGGTCTGACGGTGCCCGGCGTCGTCTACACCGGCGGGCAATCGAAGATCGCCGAACACGGCGGCGCTGCCGCCGACGACCGGTCCGTCCCCCTGGTCGTCAGCGGCACCGGCCGTGGCCAGGTGATCGGCGGTGCCATCGAGACGACGCAGATCGCGCCGACCATACTGCGGCTGCTGAACCTCGACCCCCGCTCGCTCGCCGCCGTGCGTGCCGAAGGAACCCGCGTGCTCCCTGGGCTCGACCGGCACTGACGTCGACGGTCCTCGCCCCGGTGGCAGTCCGGGGTGGGGGCCAACCCGGCGAACCGGACGCGCGCACCCAGAAAGCCCTTCCATCTACATGAATGTAGATTTACTACGTGCCTGTAGATACTCTGGAAGGCGTGCGCATGGAGCGTGTGGTGATCGTGTCGGCTCGGATCGGGGCCGGGCACGATGGTGCGGCGAAGGAGCTGGCCCGGCTGCTGGGGGAGCGCGGCACCTCATCGGAAGTCGTGGACTTTCTGGACCTGCTGCCCGGACGGCTCGGCCGGATTCTGTGCGGTGCTTACCATCGGCAGCTGCAGGTCGCTCCGCGCAGCTGGGACTGGTTGCTCGGCGCGCTCGGTTCGCCCGGCCCGGCCTCGGCGGCGCACCGGTTCGCGGGGCTCGCGGTCGAGAACCTCGCCGATGCCGTGGCCGGGGCCCAGTTGGTTGTGTCGACGTACCCGCTTGCGACGCTCGCTGCCGGGCGGCTGCGAGCACAAGGGCGGCTTGCGCAGGGGCTGGTGGCGTACCTGACGGACCCCTCCGTGCACCGCCTGTGCGTGAGCCCGTGGGCCGATCTGGTCGTGGCGCCCAACGCTCTCGCGGCCGAGCAGGCACGGGCGCTCGGTGCCGTTCGCACGGTGGTGCGGCAACCGTTGGTCGCGCCCGCGTTCCGGCCGGTTGCCGGGGCAGCCGAAAAGGCCCTGCTCCGCGTGGCACATGGTCTTCCTGGGGACCGCGCGCTCGCCCTCGTCGTCTCGGGCTCCTGGGGTGTCGGCGAAGTCGAACGCACAGTGGGCGACTTGCGGGCCGAAGGCACGGTCGAGCCCGTGGTCGTCTGCGGCCGCAACGACGCGCTGCGGCACCGGCTCGAGAGGGCGGGGGTCCGGCAGGTGTTCGGCTGGGTCGACGACATGGCCGGCCTGATGCGCGCCTGCGATGTGGTAGTCCAGAACGCGGGCGGGCTCACCACGTCGGAGGCGCTCGCCACCGGCCTGCCCGTGCTGACCTACCGTTGCCTGCCCGGGCACGGCCGCGCGAACGCCGCGGTGCTGGACCAGGCCGGCACCGTGCCGTGGGTGCGGTCGCCGGATGCGCTCGGCGCGGCCCTGCACGCGGCTCTGCAGCCGGTACCGCCGGTGTTCGATGCCATCGCGCCCATCGAGGTGGCGGGATGATGCGTGCCGCCGCTGTGGCGGCGGCGGTCGCGGCGCACGCCGGGCCGGCCGCGCTGTTCCTGCCGCCGGTGCGCGCGGCACTCGCGCCCGCGCTGGCCGGTCTCGGCGATCCCGGCCACGTCGCCCTCACCTTCGACGATGGGCCGCACCCGCGGTCCACCCCGCATTTCCTGTCGCTGCTGACCCGGACCGGCACGCGGGCAACGTTCTTCGTGCTCGGTCGCGAACTCGCCCGCGCCCCGGAACTCGGCCGCGAGATCGTCGCGGCCGGGCACGAGCTCGCGGTACACGGCTGGGACCACCGCTGCTTTCTGCGCCGATCCCCGTCCGCTCTGCGCGATGATCTGGCCCGCACGATGGATCTGATCGGCTCCGTGACCGGGGAACGGCCGCGCTGGCTGCGCGCTCCGTACGGCGTGTTCTCCTCCGGCGCACTGCTGACCGCGCGCACCCTGGACCTGCGTCCGGTGCTGTGGACGGCCTGGGGCTTCGACTGGACCGGCAACGCCACCTCGGAGTCAGTGGCCGCGAACGTCCACAAGGGACTTCGCGGCGGTGGCACGATCCTGCTGCACGACTCCGACACCGAAGCCGCGGTCGGCGCGTGGCGCTCAGCCCTCGGCGCACTCCCGGCGATCCTGGCGGACTGCGGTGAGCGAGGCCTGACCGTGGGGCCGCTTCGCGAGCACGGGGTGGGCCGCGCACGACGCCAGCTGGGCGGCTTCGATGTCGGAGTGCAACGTGATCGCCGCCTGGGCTCCGGCCCCGGCCGACCAGGCAGCGCCGGCCAGTACGACCGCCACGGCGACGGCTGTGAGCCCGCGCCCGCGCACACCCAGTGATGGCGGGGCATCGTCAAGCAGCGCACGCACCCGTCGGGGCACCGGGCCGCCGCCCGCGGCGAGCGCGTAGGACGCCGGTCTCCTGTCCGCCAGCGCCGCCTTCGCCACCGCGGTCGCCACCACCCGTCGATTGCCCACACCAGTGGCCGCGGCCTCGTCGGCCCAGCGTTCCATGGCAAATCGCGCCGCCGTCGTGAGAGGACGAACGAACGGGTTGAGTGCGCCCGCGAGGACTCCCGCGGCGGAGTAGCGCGGGTGCCGCAGCCGCAGGTGAGCACGTTCGTGATGGAGCAACGCGGCCCGCTCGTCCGCCGACAGCGCGCTGAGCATGCCCGTGGACACAGCGATTCGGCCGCCACGACCGGCGATCGCGAACGCCACCGGGTCCGCGCCGGGCAAGACCACGACGCCGCCATCGCTCGAATACTCGTCCAGCTCGGCGTGTACCCGCCGGTACCAGCGCCAGTGACCCGACGCGGTTCGTCCGAGGGCCACGACGGCTCCGATCAGCAGTACTCCGCAGGCGATCGCCAGCGGCATGTCGGAGCCGGCGATCGCGCTCAGCGAGGCGGGGGAGAAGTCACCGAACTCGGCCACCGCGGGTACGAGCGACAGCCCCGCGACCGTGCCCAGTGCCAGCGCGCACGTGCTTCCGGCCGCGAAGACCACGGCCAGGAACGTCAGCAGCCGCGCGCCGTGTTGCGGGGCCAGCCGCGGCGCCAGCCATCGGGCCACCGGCCACGAGGCCAGCGGCACCAGCAGCGGAACCAACACGCCCGGGTACATCGATCACGTGCCTTCGCGGTCGCCCTGCAAGAGCTGCCGCAGCGCTTGTTCGTCGCCGAGTGGCAGGTTCGAGACGAACCGGGCCAGCACGCTTTCCCGGTTGTCCTCGCTGTCGAGTACCGCCCGCATCCGCCGGGCTGCCAGGCCGGGGGCGTCATCGACGGGGTGGTACGCGAACATCCGGCCTTGCTTCTCCCGGGCCAGCACACCCTTCTCGTGCAACCGGGACAGGATCGTCACCACGGTCGTGTAGGCCAGGCTGTCGTCGTCGAGCCATTGCCGGACGTCCGCTGCCGACGCGGGCTGATCGTGCTGCCACAGCACGGCCAGCACCTCGGCCTCCAGTTCACCTGGTCCTCTGCGCATGGCGTAAATCTACACTGTTGTCGTAGTTCATGGCGCCGTCGCCGGGGGAAGGCGCAGGGAGGTGGCGAAGAAGTCACGCTGGTCGGGTTGCAGGTAGCGGCCCAGGCTGCCGGGCATGGCGGGAAGCAGCTTCGTCGCGCCCGTGTTCAGGTCGGGCCGGTAGCTGTTGAAGGTGACCATGGGGGAGTGGATGTCGAGCTCCATGCCCTGCTGGATGCCCGCTTGGACCATGGCGTCGGCGAGGGTGTGCAGGGTCAGGCCGGTACCGCCGACGTAGAGGAGGTTGCCGGCTCGGTCGGTGCCGAGGCCTGATCGCCAGGTGTACTGGAACTGGTTCGACGCGCTGCCCCAGTGGCCTGCCGGGTTGAGATCCAGCCCCCGCACGGGAGCGCCGTGGTCGATCACGAGGTCGAGGTTCTGGCGCACCGCGGCGATGTTCGCGTTCATCGTGGCGTCCCGTCCCCATTGCGCCACGGACACCCGCCCGGTGTTGTCGATGACGACCGACGCCATGCCCTCGTGGAGCGGCGCGACGGTGGTGCCATCGAGGTAGAAGCCGCCGTTGCAGTCCTTGAGCTGGAAACCGGAGTTGAATGCGGCCACGAGCGTGCTGTGCATTCGGGAAGGAATCGCGGCCGGGCCGGGCCCGCCGGGGTCTTTCGTGCCGGCGAACAATTGTGTGCGCACCAGGGACTGGTTCAGCCATGCGACGCCCGCGACCACGCTCGCGTGGGCCGGGTCGGGCTGGATGAACGTGGTGTATTCGGCGACCTGGTTGCCACTTCGTGCCTCGGGGGTCCACTCGCCGGCTCCGGCGGCGGCGGACGGGCCGACCGGGAG
Source organism: Amycolatopsis sp. NPDC051372 (assembly GCF_040682095.1). Classification (NCBI taxonomy): domain Bacteria; kingdom Bacillati; phylum Actinomycetota; class Actinomycetes; order Pseudonocardiales; family Pseudonocardiaceae; genus Amycolatopsis; species Amycolatopsis sp. NPDC051372. The sequence goes on along the minus strand of NZ_JBFBAF010000016.1, from coordinate 6,008 downwards.
GTTCTGCGGGCGCGGGCCGGCACCGCCGGCTGCCGGGTCTCCCATCATGGGCAGCTCGCCGGCCGACGGCGGTGCGCTCGAGGGTGGGTGCCGGGTGAACCACCAGTTCTCCACGGCGTTGACCACACGACCGAGACCGATGTCCCGCAACCAATCCACGGTCCGGACCGAGACGCTCGCGTCGCCGGGGTAGGTCAGTGCGTAGGCGTACGTTCCGGCTGGATAGCCGACCAGTGCCGCGATGACCAGAAGCACGATCCGCCGCCGCCAGCGTCGCTTCGGGGGCGCGGGAGCGGTCGGGCTCGGTGAAACCGGGTGGAAGAAAAGCTGATCGGCGGACATGATCCCAAGCTATTGCCGGCTCGGTGCACGCTCGGAAAGCCGGAGGTTAGTGACAGGGAAAAACGCATTCCCCGGCGAACGCGAACCGATTTCGCCGTCCGCGCGGGCAAGCGAACAGTCCGCTCAGGTTAGCGGCAGGCAAAATGATCGCGCGCCGCCCCGGAATCGGGAAACGTGGATATTCTCGGCTCATGGCCCGAGTCCTTGTCGTCGAAGACGACCGCACCATCGGTGAGGTTCTGCACACGAGCCTGACCCAGCACGGGCACGAGGTCACGTGGCACACCCACGGCCGCACGGCCTTGCAGGACGTCGCGAAGCAGCCGTGCGACCTGGTGCTGCTCGATCTCGGCCTGCCGGACCTGGACGGCGCTGAGGTGTGCCGCGAGCTGCGCGGCGCGCTGCCGGCCTGTGTGATCGTGATGCTCACTGCGCGTGCCGACGAGATGGACGTGGTCGTGGGGCTCGAGGCGGGCGCGGACGACTACCTCGTGAAACCGGTGCCGCTGGGCGAACTGCATGCTCGTCTGCGCGCGCACCTGCGACGCCACTCGACCGATCGCAGCCAGGTCGAGATCACGCTCGGCCGGCTGCGGATCGACCCGGCGGCGCGGCGGGTCACCGTGGACGGGATCGAGTTCCAGTTGCGCGCCAAGGAGTTCGAGCTCCTGCTGCGCCTGGCCCAGGACCCCGGCAACGCGGTGAGCCGCGAAGCGCTGATGGCCGACGTGTGGGATGCCCATTGGTTCGGCTCGACCAAGACGCTCGACGTCCACATCGCCACGCTGCGGCGCAAGCTGGCCGAGGCCGGCGGTGTGGGTCCGATGCCGGAGATCGCCACGCTGCGTCGGCACGGCTACCGGCTCGAGGAACCGGAAGGGTGAGCCCGTGCGCCGCCGCATCGTCCTGACGACGGTGCTCGCCGCGTTGGTCGCGATCGGGCTGTTCGGCGTTCCACTGGCCGTCGCGGTCGCGCGCTACTTCGTCACGGCCGAGCGCGCCGAACTCGAACGAGCCGCCGACTCCTACGCTCTCGACGTCTCGGCCGACATCCTGCGTCACCGCACCCCCGACCGCACACCTGCCACCGAGGACCCCACCTTCGTGGCGGTCTACAGCCCGGCCGGCACGCTGCTCGCCGGTGCCGGCCCGCCCACGCTCGCCGACGCGGGCGAAGCCACCGCGGCGGGCGAAGTCCTGTCCGCGGACACCTCCGGGGAACTGGTGGTCGTCGTGCCGATCAGCGACGACGGATCGGTGGTCGCGCTCGTGCGCGCCGCCACCGCGCGCACCGAGGTCTACCAGCACACCGGCGTGACTTGGCTCGGCATGGCCGGCCTGGCCGTTGTCGCCCTGCTGTCCGCCTACCTCGTGGCGCGCCGCCAGGCCCGGCGGCTGGCCCGCCCGCTCGAACAGCTGTCCGCGACCGCCCATGACCTCGGCGACGGCGACTTCAGCATCCGCGCCGACCGGGCCGGGATTCCCGAGATCGACTCGGTGGGCGAGTCCCTCGACTCCACCGCCGAACGGCTCGACGACCTGCTCGCCCGTGAACGCGCCTTCTCCGCCGACGCGTCCCACCAGCTGCGCACCCCGCTCGCCGGGCTGCGTCTGCAGCTGGAGGCCGCGCTGGAGAACCCGAAAGCGAACCTGCGCGACGTGGTCGAGGCCGGCGTCGCGACCACCGGGCGGCTCGACCGGACCGTCACCGACCTGCTCGCTCTCGCCCGCGACACTCCGCCTGTCCGCGACGACGCCACCGACCTCGCCGGCGAGCTCGCCGCCATCGAAACCGAGTGGGCGCCGGCCCTGGCCGATCACGATCGCGACCTCGTGCTGAAGGTGGAACCCGTTGTCGCCGGCGCCCGGCTGTCCGGCCCGGTGCTGCGCCAGATCATGACCGTCCTGCTGGACAACGCGCTGCGCCACGGCGCCGGCATCGTCACCGTGACCGCCCGCGACGCCGGCGACGTGCTCGCCGTCGACGTCGCCGACGAAGGCGAGGTCACCGGCACCGACGTGTTCGACCGCCGCTCGCCCGGCGCCCGTGGAACCGGGATCGGCCTCGCCCTCGCCCGCCGCCTCGCCGAAGCCGAGGGTGGACGCCTGCGCCTGACCCGCCCAGCGCCTGCTCTCTTCACCCTGCTGCTGCCGCTCGAGCCCTGACCGTGGCTACTACATTCATGTAGAATTTCGGTGACAGCAGTTGCTGTCTGCCAGGCCGGGAGGAAACCATGACCGCCGACGAGCCACTAACGGGGCCACAGCCGCCGGCCCCGGGGATCCGCTGTTCCGACGCCGAGCGCGAAACCGCAGCCACGGCGCTGCACGCGGCCGTCGGCGAAGGCCGGCTGTCACTGGCCGAAGTCGAGGAACGGACCGCGACGATCTACGCCGCGCGGTTCCGGCACGAGCTCGACGCCGTCCTCGCCGACCTCCCTCGTTCCGCTGCGCCCGCGCCGACCTCGGGATGGCGGCCCGTGCTGACGCTGGCCGCCCACCAGCTGGTTACGGACTTCATCACGCTCACCGGTCGTGGTGCCGCCGCCGGCACCCGCCGGCGGGCGTTCCTGATCGCGGCCACCGTCCTCGTGTTCGCGGCGATGCTGCTGCTCGCGGTGCACGGCATCGCCGACGACGGCCCACATCACGGCTTCGGCCGCGACTGACCCGAGACGACGTCAGCCGGCCGCTTGCTTGTTGTCCTTTGCGGACGACCGTGCGAGGAGGAGCGTGATGACCACGATGGACACCAGCGGGGCGGCCCCGGCGACCGCGAGGGCCATGATCACCGGTAGTCCGGCGTGGGGAGCCGGACCGCCGGGAGGCGCGGGCGGCGGAGTGAAGCGCGGGCGTGAGTCCAGATGGTGCCAGCGGGTCACTTCCAAGTGGGATGATGCGCCAGCTACCGGCCCAGGCAGCCAGGCCTGTCGCGAGCAGCCGCCACAGGCAGCGGCGGTTCTGAAGGGTCACGACGTCACCACGTGCGGTCGAGAAGCGCCGTCCGAAGTGCCGGCGCTGAAATGCCGAGGGCGGTCAGGATCGGCGGCACCATCCCGCCAGACGTGCCGACCACGACAGCACCGAGGTGACTGGCCCCGGGCGGGGGACACGCCACGGCGCCTGGCCTCGGTGGCCGCGGCCCGCAGACAGGACCGGGCCCGACCGGTGATCGGCAGGTGTCCTGGTAGCCGCGGAGGCCGGGTCCGCGGCCAGGGTGGCGGGATGGGGCCGAAGTTGGTCTCGAGCGCTTCCCTCACCGCGTCCAGGTCGATGCCGATCGCGGCGAGCGCCTCGGCGTCCAGGTTGTCGAACGCCCGGCGTGGCCTGGCCAGGAGCCGGTCGGTCTGGGTGGCGACGCCGTCGGGAGTCAGGCCGTAGTCCCGGGCCACCTCGCCTACTCGGGTGGGTGCGTCCGCGACCGCGAAGAGCAGGTGCTCGGAGCCGATCTCGGGGTGTCCGAGCGTGCGGGCGCGTTCCTGTGCCGTCCGTACCAGGGCGCGGGCGTCCTCAGCTAACTGCCGGTTCCTCATTTCGGCCCCCGGATTCTGCGGCCGTGCTTGCGGTGCACCGTCTGCTTGCTCACGCCGAGTCGGGCCGCGATGTCCTGCCACGACCATCCCGACAGGCGCGCCCGGTCCACCTGCAGCGTCTCCAGTTCCTCCGTCAGCGCCCGCAGCGCCGCCACCGCCCGCAATCCGACGTCGGGGTCGGAACTGGCCGCGCTCTCGGCGATCTCCGCTCGTGTCTTCATCTCGTCAACATAAGCTGACGATGCCGAGGTGTCAACACAAGCTGACGATTGCGATCGGGACTTTGCTTGATCAATCAGGCGGGGCCGGCCGGAAGAACGGGTTCGGCCGGCCCCGGGGTCAGGCGCCGAGTCGGGCTGGGGTCGAGTGGTGGCGGCTGATGTTGCGTTCCAGCAAGCCGAGCGACTGCGCCACACCGACCCCGTCGGCGCCGAGCTCGGGGAGCCGGCCGTCGTCGTGCCGGAGCCGGATGAGCGCGTTGTCCATCGCCTCCTGCGCGGCGAACAGGCAGGGCGTGCTGTAGATCGCGACGTCGACCCCGAGCGCCGAGAGCTCGGGCAGGGACAAACGTGGCGACTTGCCGCCTGCGATCTGGTTGAACAGCAACGGTTTGTCGCCGATCACGGTCCGGATTTCCGTGATGGCGTCGGCGGAGCGGACGCCGTCGATGAGGACCACATCCGCGTCGGTGCGGGCCAGGGCTTCGGCGCGGCGGAGGATCTCGTCGTGCTCGGTGGCGTCGGTGCGGGCGACGACGACGAGATCCTGGCGGGCGGACAGCACGAGGTCGAGCTTTTCGAGGTACTCGTCAATGGGCAGGACCTGTTTGCCGTCGACGTGACCGCATCGGCGCGGTCGTTTCTGGTCCTCGAGGATGACGCCGGACGCGCCGAGCTGCTCCAGTTGCTGCACGACGTGGCCGGCGACCTCGGGGTCGACGTACCCGTCGTCGATGTCGGCGAGCAGGTGGTGGCGGGGCAACGCCAGGCGCAGCCGCTGCACGAAGGCGACCATGTCGGGCCACGCGATGAACCCGATGTCGGGCAGTCCGTAGTGGGACGCGGCGAAGCCGAACCCGGAGACGAACAGTCCGTCGTAGTGCTGTGCCGCGACCGAGCCGGAGAACATGTCGAAGACGCCGATGAGCGGGGTGATCGAATCCGAGCGGATGGCCGAACGGAGGCTTTCGCCGTAACGCACCTTTGATCTCCTTGCGGTGGATGTCGGTGATCTTGGTGCCGATGGTGGCCGGGGCAGGGTTAACGGCTCCCTATCGTGCGGACGGCTTGCGGCAAGACGGTTTCCTCGATCGGGTGGTGTTCGGCCTGGTGCTTCGGTCAGGCGGGTCGCCGTTGTGCTTTCACCTGGGGGAATTCGGTGTTGCCTGCCTGGAGGAGCGGTTCCGGGCGGGCGTGGACGGTGTGGTCGAGGAACGCGGTCACGTAGGCGCCCGTGATCGTCAAGACCTCGTCGAGGTCGCCGAGGGCGAGCTGGGATCTGAGTGGAGCGGCGAGGTAGTAGGCGTCGTAGTCGCTGAAGTCGAAGTGGCGGGCGCCGTCGATCTGGTAGCACCACGCCGGCCCGGCTGTCGCCAGCAGTTCGCGGGCGGCGGGGTCGGTGGTGGCCACCGGGCAGGTTACGGCCAGGCACATGTCGCCGGAGGCGAGGAGCAGGTGCGGTTCGGCGAGTCCGGTGTGGACGACGCAGCCGTAGGGCGTGCCGTCGAGATCGACGGCGCCGGCGCAGCGCGCCTCGGAGCGGCAGGCACCGGCTGCGGCGCCTGCCGCCGACTGGCGCCATCTCTCGAGCCGCGGATGCCAGACGGACAGGAACTCCCGCAGCGAGCCAGGACGGTCATGATGACGTCGGCCGCGGCGCTGCCAGGCTCCCGCCCTTCCCGGGGAGGACCACCCCAGCGCCGCCGGCATCCGCCATCCCCGCCGCCGGACTCGCGGTACTGTCCGTCGGCCTCGCCAGCCTGGCTCGTCGTGCTGGTACGGAGGCGCGGGAGCCAACGAAGTGCCGGCGTGATCGCGTCGGTCACCGGTGGCCGGCGCGCGGTGCGGGGGTGGCGGAGAACTGGCCCTGCCAGCTGGCTTGCGCGCCGGAGTCGCCGATGCGGTAGATGTCGTA